>JABFRG010000322.1 GCA_013141295.1 Polyangiaceae bacterium | reverse complement strand
CTGCGCCGGAGCGCCGATGGCCAGGAGCGAGAGGGCCAGCGTCGAGAAGGCCGCGATCGATGCGTGTTCGGTGCGCGCCTCCGCGAGCCACGCCTCACCCAGGCGCTGTCGCTCTGCCACCGAGAGATGGCCCACCGCCGGGATCGTCGAACCGCTCCACGAGGCCCCCCGCCGCACCGGCGCTTCGATGGCGATCCCCGAGGCCTCGCGCACCGGCCTGCCGGAGGGGATGCGCATGTTGAAGCCACTGTAGAAGTCGAGGCCGAAGGAGAGGACGCCGCCGAACGTGGGATAGCCCGACGAATCGCCGCTGAAGCTCGTGTTGCCGATGCCCTCGAGGGAGATCACCGGCAGGGTTTGTGCGCTCTCGGTGTGCTCGGCTTTCACCAGCGCGAAGGTGGGGCCCATGCGAAGGCCCACGTAGGCGCCGCTCGGGCCGACCACGGCGCCGCCGAAACGGAGCCCAACGCGGTAGCCCCAGCGGCTCTCTCCGAACGAGCGCTGCCCCTCGAGGCCGCTCTCGAAGTGCACGACCGTGGTGGGATTCTGCACCCGGCTGCCGACGGCGAGGGTGAGCGGTACGCCCACGAAGATGGCCTCCTTGGACGCGCCTCCCAGGCCCGCGGTGACGTTCACCTCGCCCTGGAGGGCGGTATCGCCCCGGGTCACGGTGGTCTTCTCCGCCGCCCGCATGCTGGTGGCGCACGCAGGCAAGAGCACCACCAGCGGCCCGATGCTGAAGAACCGCGCAGCGCTCATGACGCCAAGGCTACCGTCAGGCTGCGCGCACGTCGATGAGCTGGAAGGCGTCCACGTCCATCAGGCCGCGGTCGGTGAGCTTGAGCGAGGGGATGACCGGCAAGCTCAGGAATGCGAGCTGCAGGAACGGCTCCGGTACCTCGCAGCCGATGTCGGCGCTGGCGGCGCGCAGCACCTTGAGCGCCTTGGCGATGTCTTCCGGGGCGGCGTCGCTCATGAGGCCGCCGAAGGGGAGGGCGAGGGAAGCCTGCGTTGCGCCATCGCGCACCACCGCGAAGCCGCCGCCCATCTCCGCCACCTTGGCCAGGGCCGCGCGCATGTCGCGCGGGCTACTCCCCACCACGATGAGGTTGTGGCTGTCGTGTCCCACGCTGGAGGCGATGGCGCCGCGCAGCTCGCCGAAGCCGCGCACGTAGCCGTTGGCCGGCTTCTGCCCCTTGCCGTAGCGCTCCAGGACGGAGATGCGCATGACCCCCGGGGCGTCGTGGGCCGAGACGCTGCGATCGGTGAGGATGCGTCCGGGGCGCACGCCGATGACGTGCACTCGGCCGCTCGGCCCCAGCAGATCGGCCTCCTCGGGAATGGCGGCGCGAATGGTGTTCTCGCGCGTTCCCGTGGCAGAAGGCAGGTCGAGCTCCGCCACCGCACGTCCGCGGGCGTACACTGCGTGTATGACGCACGTATCCGCGTCGTCCAGCACCACGAGGTCGGCCCGGTACCCCGGCGCGATGGCGCCCACCGGCTCCACCACGTGACTGCCCGCGAGACCGTAGTGCCGCGCCACCGACAGAGACGCCGCGCGGTACGCCACCTCCGGCGCCACCCCCATGCGAATGGCCTTGCGAATGAGGTGATCGAGGTGCCCTTCCTCGGCGATGTCGAGGGGGTTCCGATCGTCGGTGCAGAAGCCCATGCTGCTCGACGTGGCCATGGTGAGGAGCGGCCCCAGCGCGTCGAGATCCTTGGCCACGCTGCCTTCGCGAATCCACACCGAGAGGCCCTTTTGCATCTTCTCCCGGGCCTCTTCGACCTCGGAGCACTCGTGGCAGCTGGTGATGCGCGCCGCCGCGTAGGCCGAGAGATCTTGCCCGCGGAGCAGGGGGCAGTGCCCGTCGCGGGGGGCTCCGTCGAAGGCCTCGAGCTTGGCCATCATGGCCGGATCGCCGCCGAGCACCGCGGGCACGTTCATCACCTCCGCCAGGCCCAGCGCCTTCTTGCGTGCGCGCAGCGGCGCCAGCGCGTCGGCCTCGAGGGTGCCGCCGCCGTTGGTCTCGAAGGTGGTGGCGGGGACGCACGACGAGAGCATCACCCGCAGATCGAGGGTGAGCGCCTCGGCCTCGTCGAGGAAGTACTCGATGCCGCGCACGCCCAGCACGTTGGCCAGCTCGTGGGGATCGCACACCGCCGTGGTGGTGCCCTTGGGGAGCACCGCCCGCTGGAAGTTCTTCGGCACCAGCAGCGAGCTCTCCACGTGCACGTGCGCGTCGATGAACCCCGGCACCACCGTGCGGCCCCCGAGATCGACCTTCCGCTTGGCCGGCATGCCCGCGTCGACGCCCACGATGACGCCCTCCCAGATGCTGAGATCGCACGTGCGATAGGTGCACGTGAACACATCGAGGATGCGCGCGTTGGTGAGGACCAGATCGCTCTCGATGCGCCCGCGCGCGGCGGCGATTCGACGTTGAAGAGACATGCCGCCATGTTGCCAGCCGCCTCGACCGAGCACGGTGGATTTTTGCGCCGCTGTCGGTGGCGCGTCATTTCGCCACCCGCCGAAGGCACCGCGATCCACCGCAGCTCGGGAGCAGCAGGACCCTTCGATGAACCACTTGGCCTACGTAACAGATTGAATTTATTACGTATTTATGAGCGCACGTTGTGGTACATCGAAGACCATCGCCGTACCTTGCCGCAGTTCCGCCTTTGCTGGAATCTGGATCCGACCTCCTCCATGGGACCAAAGGTGGGACACGAACAAAGCTAAGTCATTTCGGTGGATTGGTATGGAATCCCGGGTTGGTACGCGGGGTGCAAAACACCTTTGCGGAGATGATGACCATGAAAAAGCTCGGTACCCTTCTCGCTCTGTCTGCTGTGTCCGCGGTCGCCGTCGCCTGCAGCTCCGATCCGGACCCGGGCGAGTTCAAGGACCCGAACGCCGCCAGCAACACCTCCAGCGGCGCCCCGCAGCAGTGCGGTCCGCTCGGCTGCGACAAGGACAAGACCGGCGACGATCTCAAGGCGTGCGCCACCAGCACCCTCGACGGCAAGAGCACGCCGGTGAACATCATCGTCGCCCTCGATATCTCCGGCAGCATGTGCGAAGGCGTCGAGGACCCGCGGCGCGACTGCAACAACACCGGCTCCAAGTGGCAGCTCACCAAGAAGGCGCTCACCACGTTCTTCAAGGACCCGACCCAGAAGGACGTCTCCGCCAGCATCATCACCTGGTCCGGCAGCTCCTGCAGCGGCTTCGATCGCCCCGTGAACCCGGCGAACGTGGCGCTCCCCGATACCGCGAACTCCCTCGTCAACGCCCTCACCATGACCCCCAACGGCGCGACGCCCACGGTCGCCGCCATCAAGGGCGCGCAGGCCTACGCGCAGACGGTCCAGGCGGCGAAGCCCGGTGAGAAGGTCGTCATCGCCCTCGCCACCGACGGCGAGCCCACCGACTGCGGCAGCGTCTCGCAGGCCGCGACCCAAGCGGGCGCCACCAAGGCCTCGGGCATTCCCGTCTACGTCATCGGCGTCGGTCCGTCGCTCGACAACCTCAACGCCATCGCCGCCGGTGCCGGGACCAACAACAACAAGGCCTTCCTCGTGCAGCGCAACGTCGAGGTGGAGTTCGCCAAGGCGATGCAGGAGATCAAGGGCAACGCCCTCGGCTGCTCCCTCAAGATGCCGGTGGCGCCGGCCGGCGAGAAGCTCGATCTCAGCAAGGTGAACATCACCTTCAAGGCCAACACCGGCACCGTCGAGACGGTTCCCTACAGCCAGGACTGCGCCATCCCTTCCGGGTGGAAGTACGTCCCGAGCGCCGCAGCCCCGGAGGGCATCGAGCTCTGCAACAGCGCCTGCGACAACGTGAAGGTCAACGACAAGGGCCAGCTCAGCGTCGTCCTCGGTTGCGCCACCAAGACCGGACCCACCAAGTAGGCCTCGGGCTTCAGGCCTCGGGCTTCGGCCGGAGGCTTTGAATAGCTCCGCCGCACGGTTCGTCTCACCAGCTCAACCGAGGCCTCGGGCCTTCACCATGAACGGCCGTCGCCCCCAGATGAGGGCCTCGGCCCGCTTAACGCTGGATCCCATGGAATCCATGGGACCGCTGTAGGATGCAGAAAATCCTCAGCAGTTTCGAGCGCCAGGTGAGTGGAAATCCAGGCACGCTGCTTGCTGTCCATCCTCCCGGGAGACAGCCAACATGCGAACTTCGGCGGCACTGGGTACTGTGGTCTTTGGTTCTCTGCTGGCGATCGCCTGCGGGTCCGAGGCCGACCCGAACCTGTTCCCCGACGGAACCAATGGCAAGGGCGCCTCGAGCGGCGCCAACGGCAGCAGCGGGGGCATCCTCGGTGGTGGCGGTGGTGGCTCCGGCGGCGAGTTCGCGGAGTGCGCCTCCAACGTTGCCGATGGCCAGCTGCGACCGGTGCACATGGTGCTCGCCGTGGATATCTCCGGCAGCATGTGCGAGATCGCCGACAACCCCAACAACACCGACTGCAACAACCCGGCGTCGAAGTGGGGGCAAACCAAGAAGGCGCTCTCGGACTTCTTCGGCAGCGCCGAGTCGCGCGACATGTACGTCAGCGTGATTCCCTGGTCGGGGTCGTCGTGCAATGGCTTCGATACGCCGGTCACGCCGGAAGTGGGTCTCCCCGATACCGGCGGCGCCCTCTCTCGCGCGGTCGCACGCCTGAACCCCAACGGCGGAACGCCCACCCACGGCGCCATCCAGGGGGCGCAGAAGTACGCGACGTCGGTCCAGTCGTCCATCAAGGACAACGGCAAGGTCATCATCGCCCTCGCCACCGACGGCATGCCCACCGGCTGCAGCACGCTGCCGCAGGCCCAAGCCGCGGCCACCGCCACCAACGCGGCGGGCTTCCCGGTCTACGTCATCGGCGTGGGCAATCAGGCGGCGAACCTGAAGTCGCTGGCCCAAGCTGGCGGCACCAACGACGCGTTCAACGTGAGCTCCGCCACCGCCTCTGCCGATCTGTTGAAGGCCCTGCAGACGATCCGCGGCAACGCGCTCACCTGCAGCCTCAGCATGCCCTCGCCCCCGGCCGGCCAGACGCTCGACCTCAGCAAGGTCAACGTCGTGTTCGACACCAGCGCGTCCAACACCGTGCCCTACAGCCAGGATTGCTCCAACGCCGACGGCTGGCGCTACACCCCCAGCGCCGCGGCCCCCACCGGCATCGAGCTCTGCACCAAGGCCTGCGACACCGTCCGCGCCAACGCCGCCGGCAAGCTGAAGCTCGTCCTCGGTTGCGCCACCAAGAGCGGCCCGACGAAGTAATTGTCGCCGGGGGAGCGGCTGCACGGCGCCTGGCGTCGGTTGGGCGTGCTCATGAACAGGAGTTCATTCCGCGCGGCCCTCCCTAGCCAGCCGCCGTTCGCTCGCTCCCCGACGACAATTCGCATTTCTTCGGTGCTGGGAGTCCGTGAAGCCGTACCCTTGCGTCAGCCGACCGCGGGTGTACGCTTTCGATGTGGGGGCGAGGAGCTTCGTCGAACGCTTGGGAGGCGCGGTCGGTCTGGCGCTCTCGGAGCCGGAGGCATCCGAGCATGCGACGGTCGCACTTTGGCGCGAGGCAGAGAGCGCTGGCGTCCGTCGCAACGTGCATGCTGCGCTCACGGGCCTCCGCTTTCTCGCGCAACTGCGAGGCGATACGACCGCGTCGGATCGCTACGCAAGCCTCCTGAATCCCGATGAACTGTCGATGTCGCAGTTCTGGGCATACCGACCGGGCGATCCGTACGAGTCTTTCAAGGTCGATTTCATCGACGCGGTGAACGAGGCGGACGCTCGCGACCGGATGCAGCGATTCCTCGTCCTTCGGCGCGGCGTCCGGCGTGCTGGCGTTCCGTTCCTCGGCCCCCTGTGCCTTCGGGGGGTGGTGCGCGCCTGTCGCGAGCTTGGCAACGCGGCGCGAACGTTGCGCCACGCACGTCGTCTGGTGATCGACGACCCTTCCGCGCCGAACTTCCAGGAGCTCGGGGAGGCAGAGCATGCCTGCGGCAATTCCGAGGCGGCGCGGGGCGCGTTCTTGCTCGCGGCACGGTTGGCCGAGCAGACCGGGAACACCGAGGAGATCGAGGCGGCGCTGTGTGCGATCGCCGCGCTCCCCGGCGTGGGGTGAGCCCGGCCAGACGCCTTCCGGCCGGCCTATTTCTGCGCCGGAAACCGTGCCTCTGGCCGGGCTTTCCAGGTATAGTTTGCGCTGCATTATGTGGAAGTCTGCCCTTGCCCTCTTCGTCTTCGGGTTCTCGCTCTCCTGCGCGGCGGACCCGAGCCTCTACGTGCATCGCATGAAGCTCGGCCGGAAGGCCCCGCGCGAAGAGGGTGACGTGCTCAAGGTGCAGCGCCCGGACACCGAGCGCTTCGGGACCGCTCAGCCCGGCTTCTTCGCCCTGAAGACCCGGGAAGAGTGGACCAAGTTCTGGGAGGGCACCGGCTCGAACCCGGAGCCGCCGCAGCTCGATTTCGAGCGGAAGATGATCCTCGTGGCGGTCACCGAGTCGGCGCAGAGCCAGGCGCTGCACATCGACGAAGTGGTGGAGACCGGCACCTCGGTGCACGTGTACGTCACCGAGACCCGCCCCGGCGAGGGGTGCCCCATGCGCACCGGGGGCGTTCCCAAGCAAGACTTCATCGCCGTCGACCACTCCACCAAGCCGGTCCACTTCCACATCGAGCCGGTCCAGGCCACCACCTGCGGCGACGCGCCCACGGCGGTCGTGCAGTGCAAAGTCGAGGGCGCCGGCGGGGCCGCGCCCGAGGTCATGGCCATGCCCGGTCAGACCATCGAGTGCGAGGCGCAACAGCAAGTGCGCGGCGTGTTCGCCGCGGTGGATCGCCGCTGGAACTTCTCGGAGTTCCCCCACGGCTCGACCTCCAAGCTCACCTTCGACCCCAACGGCATGCGGGTGAAGTTCACGGTCGACACCTACGGCCGCTACGCCGTGCACTTCGAGGTGGTGGACGACGCCGGCCGCAAGGGCGAGTCGTCCGCCGCGGTGGTGTCCACGCCCTCGAAGGAAGGCCTCTACGTGCGCCTCGGCTGGGGCGGCTTCGAGTCCGGCGACGATCCCGAGACCTTCCCCCGCGTGAACCTCGAGGCCGCGGGCAGCGCGCCCACCGCCGGCGTGTGCACCGTCGAAGGTGCGCGCCCGGGCTGGTGCGACGCCAAGCGCCAGGGTCACAACATCCAGCTCAAGCTCAACGCCACCGACGGCAGCTTTCCGTTGACTGTAAAATACACGGATGATCGCTTCTCCGGCGCGCCCATGGTCTGCATCAAGGTCTTCGCCAGCGGCGCGCAGACCGCCGATCTCTGCGACAAGGATCCGCGCAAGGCCGGCGAGGTGTGGAAGGTCGGCGCGCTCCTGGCCAAGAACGGCCTCATCCAGCCCATCACCGACGAGCCGAAGCCGGTCGACCCCGTTCCCACCACGACCGCAACCGCGAAGCCGCCGGTGAAGCCGCCGGTCGGCACCGGCAAACCGCCGGTCGGCACCGGCAAGCCCCCGGTCGGCACCGGCAAGAAGCCCCCCAAGGGCACCGGCATCTTCAACCCGTAGTTCTTCGCGGGCCCGGTTTCAGACCGGAACCGGGCCGCCGAAGAAGCCGGCGCCGCGCAGCGCCCACACCACGAACAGCAGCAGGAACAGCGCGCCGTTGAAGAGCACGACCGCGCGGCCCAGCCGCAGGTTCCACAGCTTTCCCTTCCAGAGATCGAAGGGGTGACCGTCGCGAAACGTGAGGTACACCGAGAGCACGGCCAGCGCCCCCTGGGCCAGCACCGTGGCCGCAGCCAGCGGATGCATGGCGAACGAGCCCCCGAGATCGCCGGCGAAGAGCAGGTGCATGGCGCGGGTCATCCCGCAGCCAGGGCAGGGATGGTGGGTGAGCGTCGCCACCGGGCACCGGCCCCCCACCAGCGCCGACGATGCACCGAAAAGCCACACCGCAATGACGCCGAGGGCCCGGCTCGGGTAGACGCGAGGGCTTCGAGGCCCTTCGGTTGCGGGCGCAGGGAAGGTTGGGGGCCCGCTCACCGTAAAACGGTTAGCAACGCCGGCGGACCCATGCAATCATCGTGAGCATTGGGGTTCGTGCAGCGCGAACCGGACCGGAGAGGACCATGGACAATCTCGTGCAGACTGCAGGTTATGGCCCCCCCGGTGGCGGCGGTTACGGACCCCCGCCTGGCGGCTTCGGCGGCCCCATGGCGCCCATGCCCACCACCTCCGGCCTCGCCATCGCGTCGCTGGTGTGCGGCATCATCTCCATCCCCGGCGGCTGCTGCTGCAGCTTCGTCTCCATTCCCCTCGCCATCGCCGCGGTCATTCTCGGCGTCATCGGCATGAACAAGGTGAACGCCGAGCCGAACATCTACACCGGCAAGGGCCTGGCCATCGGTGGCATCGTCACCGGCGGCGTCGCCGTCATCTTCGGCATCATCATGCTCATCGTCGGCATGGGCAGCTCGCTCATGGACCAGTACAACAACTGACCGCGAGGAAAGTTACGGTGGCGGCGTAGCCGTCCGTTCACGGCGGCCGAAGAACTGCGGCGAAATGCGAAAGATTCGAGGGAGCACCCGTGGCACGCGCGGTGCTCCTTCTCTTTTTCGATGCTTCGCTTTTCTTCCTTGCTCGTGGTCACCGCCCTTCTTCCCGCCTGCACCATCGTCACCAGCACGGAGACCGATCCCGGCGGGATCGATCACCCGTACATCGATCCGGAGCCGGCCAAGCCCAGCACCCCCACGGAGCCCCAGCCGGTGGAGCCGGAGGTGGCATGTGGCGCCACCGAGGCCGTGAAATGTGGCGGCGGCAAGCGCTGCGCCAGCGCCGACGATTGCCAGAGCGGCGTCTGCACGTCGGCCGGGGTGTGCCTCTACGCGCCCAGCTGCAACCGCGACCACGGCGGCAGCACCTGCGGCCCGGACGGCAAGGGTGAGGACTGCTGCACCTCGCTGCCGGTGCGCGTGGGCAGCCGCAAGGTGAACCTCGACAAGTACAACATCACCGCCGGGCGCATGCGCACCTTCATCGAGTCCACCAAGGGCGACGTGCGCGGCTACATCGAGAAGAACCCGCCGAAGAACTGGGATCCGCGCTGGTCGGCGTTCCTCCCGAGCGGCTTCGAAGGCAACTACAATGTGTGGGATCAGCTGGGCCCCGCGCCGCTCTACGAGCAAGTGAGCCAGGGCTCGCGCACCTTCGGCTGCTACCTCAACGGCGGCGGCGCCCGCACCTACTGGGTGCCCGCCGAGGTGAGCGAAGCCTACGGCGATCAGGCGCAGGCCTACTCGCAGGAAGTGCTCGACGAGAAGCCTCTCAACTGCGCGAGCGCGGTGCTCATGGCCGCTCTCTGCGCCTCCGATGGCGGTCGCTTGCCGACCCCGGCCGAGCTCGACGCCGCCTGGGGTACCGCCAAGTTCCCCTGGGGCAACGCGCCGGCGCCGTACAACCCCAAGTACTCGCCCGGTGGCGCCCTCGACTACGCCAACCATGGCGACACCTTCGAGTTTCCCGAGACCATCGGCAGCGACGTCAGCTCGCACATCGCGCCGCCCGGCCACTACCCGAAGGGCAACGGTCCCTTCGGCCACGCGGACCTGGTGGGCAACGTGTGGAACATCACCAGCGCCGTGTTCCAGGACGGCCCGTACACGCCGGATCCGCTTCGTCAGTGGCTCCAGTGGAGCCGCGGTGGCGCGTGGGAAGCCGGGCAGATGGTGCCCTTCGAGAACGTGAGCATCCAGGGCGAGCCGGGCTTCTATCCCCGCTTCCGCGCGCCGGCCCTGCGCAAGTACTGGGCCGGCGGCGCCCGCTGCGTGCACGACTGAAGTCTACCTCTCCACGGTGGTCACCGGGCCGGCGGGACGGATCTCGTAGCGGCCCGCCGCTTCGGTGGCGCACATGACGCCTTCGGTGCCCCACATCCAGATGACCCCGACCGGATGCGGGCCCATGGGCACGGACGCGAAGGAGAAACGCAGCGCGCCGGCGGCGGTGGCCTGGACGTCGCGGATCTCCAGCACGAAGACCGAGGCCTTGGTCTTGGACGCATCGAAGGGCGGCGTGGCCAGGCGCACCCGCAGGGCTGGCTTGCCGGGGAGCGGCGTCGCCAGCGGAAGCGACAGCACCGTATCGTAGGCCGGGTACTTGCGCGCCATGTGCGCGACGTCGCGGAGCTGCAGCGCCTCCCAGCGTTCGCCCGCGTCGTCGAAGAACGCCGCCACGAGCTGCGCCTCCAGGGCCATCAGCCGCTCTCGCTCGGAGGGCCCGAGGGCGTGGCTGGGTCCCTGGCAGTCGGCGGGGATTCGTAGCGCGCCGTCCTGCTCTGGCGCAGCGGGCGCAGACGACGCGGAAGCAGTGGGGGCAGGCGCCGTTGTCGGTGGCGGCGCGGGCGCTTCCGGACGAACCGAGGACCCTCCGCACGCCATGGTGAGACCCGTCGAGAGCAGCAGGATCGATGCGCGCGCCATCACGCGAGGGTCCCACGAAAGGCGGAAGGAACCAACGCCTCTTGCGCAATTGGTAAGTGTGCGCTAACGGTAAGTCATGGCTAACGCAGCAAAGGTGCTCAACGCGCTCGGCGATCCCACGCGACGGCGCATCTTCGAGCTCGTCGCGAGCCGGCCTCGCTCGGTGGCCGACGCGGCCGAGCACGTGCCGGTGAGCCGTCCCGCGGTGTCGCAGCACCTTCGCGTGCTCAAGAGCGCGGGGCTCGTGCGCGACCGCGCGGAAGGCACGCGTCGCATCTACGAGCTCGATCAGGACGGCCTCGTCGCGCTCCGCGCGTACCTCGATCGCTTCTGGGATCGCGCCCTCTCTCGATTCCAGATGGCCGCCGAGCGCGCAGCGCGCACGGCAGAAGCAAACCCCTCGACCGATCCGGACAAGGAGCATTCATGAGCACCGTGACCACCGAAACCTCTGCCAACGCCCCCATCGCTCCGCTCGCCGTGCGCAAGACCCTCGAGGTTCGCGCGCCACTGGCCGTGGCCTTTCGCGTGTTCGCCGAGGACATGACCAGCTGGTGGGACCTCGAGAGTCACCACGTGGGCAAGGCCAAGGCCGTCGCCGCGGTGGTGGAGCCGTTCGCCGGCGGCCGCTGGTTCGAGCGCGGCGACGACGGCTCCGAGTGCGACTGGGGAAAGGTGCTCGCCTGGGAGCCGCCCGGTCGGCTCCTGCTCCAGTGGCAGCTCGACGCGGACTTCAAGTACGACGCCCGGCTCCACACCGAGGTCGAGGTCCGCTTCACCGCCCTCGAAGGCGGACGAACGCGCGTCGAGCTCGAGCACCGGCTCCTCGAGGCCTACGGCGAGAAGGCCGCCCTCATGCAGTCGATCTTGGGCTCCGAGGGTGGTTGGACCGCGCTGGTGGCCGCTTACGGCCGCGCCGCCGACGCGCGCATCTGACTACTACTGGTGCCCGGCCTCGGGAGCGGCGTCGGTGCTCGCATCGGTTCGCGCCTCCGTCGACGGGAGGCAGCGAGGCTCCGCACCGTTCTTGCACGTCGCGTGACCGTTCTTGCCGCAGAGCCCGACGTCGATCGGCGTTCCATCGTCGCACTGCGCTTCGCCGCAGCGCATGGCGCCGGAGTTCATGCAGTACAGGTTCGACGGCGGCAGACCGTAGTCGTCGGTGGTGCACCGAACCTCACAGCCTTCGGGGTAGTCGGCGGGCGAGCACGCCGGGTATGCAAGGAGCGGAACGAGGACGAACAGCAGGCCGAACGCGAGCTTCATGCATGGTGCTTCAGCAATCGTCGTGCCTCACGCAAAATCGCAGGGAAACGAAGACTGCGGTGCCAGTGACCATGGCATCTCGGTCGCGCGTGCTCTGGACGGGGCTCACGGAGCCGTGCAAATTGCGCGGCGTACCACCGGCTCGGCGTTCGCGTTGACGGCCGTGTAGTAGAGCCACACCGCGTCGCCGCGCACGGCGATAGCCGGGGCGCTCACGCCGCCCAGCTCGTCTTCCCGCGAGGGAATCAACACCGGCTTGGCGCGCGGTCGGAAGCTGCCGTCCGGCTGCGCGTCGGCCACACCGATGCTGGTGAAGAGCGCCGAGGGTCCGCCGGAGAAAGCTGTAAAATACATGAATTGACGTCCGCCTACGTCGCGTACCTCGGCATCCCCGACCCCGTAGTCGTAGTAGGTGCCGGGAGCCGGCGAGAGCGCCACGCTGTCTCCAACCTTCCAGCCGTCGCCGCCGCGCTCGGCCCACACGATGCTGCGCTCGCGGGTGACGACCATGCGATCGTCGCCCAGAGCCCTGGCCGGCGCCCCGAAGTTGCCGCGGAGGAGCGGCGTGCCCTTGCCCCAGTGAACGCCGTCGGTGGAGGTGTACTCGGTGATCGTCGAGCTCGTCGGGCTGCTCAGGTCGCGGAGGCGGGCGGTGAGCCGGTAGCGGTCCCCGAGGTTCTCCACGAACGGCGAGTACACGTCGGCGTACGCGCTGCGATCGTCGAAACGTCCGAGCGCGTTCTGGTCCCAGCTGTTGGGCGAGAACGTGCTGCCATCGTCCTTCGCCGTGATGGCGAACACGTTGCCGGTCATGGCGCTGAAGCCATTGACGAAGAGCCGAGGCGTCGCGGTCGCCCCGCTTCCGTCCGCGAACGCCGCGTCGCCGCCGCCGGTGAACACCGGCGTCTCGAGGCTGCGGCAGGAGCCGTCGGCCTCCGGAAGGGGCTGGTAGAATCGCTCGTCGCCGACGGAGACGATCTCCACGCGCGCCACCTTGGGGACGCGCAAGACGCGCATCGATGCGCTGGCGAGTCCGCTGCCGAAGCTCTTGGCGCGCGCGTCGTCGAGGCACGGCTCGGCGCGCTGCACGAGGACCAGCAGCGTGTCGCCCGCGACCGCGTAGGTGTAGTCCGCCACCGCGTCGAAGGCGCTGTGGACCAGCAGCGATTCGGTGGCGAAGTCGACCTTGCCGCTCAGGTCGCTGCGCGGGACGTCGGCAGCGTTCGCGAACACCTTGGCGGTCTCGCGCAGGCTCTTGGGATCCGCACCCAGCAGCGCGTAGTCGGTGGCGTAGTTGGGGAAGTCGGTGGCGTCGCGGGCGATGATCACCGTCGCAGTCCGCGCCCGCAGAACTTCGGCTTGCTCGGCCACGGCGCGGCCCTGCACGTCGGCGAATCGGGGCAAGGCGCTGCACGAAGCGGGGAGCGGAGGGAGTGCGGTCTTCTGCGCAGCCTCGTCGCTCGCGCTGCTGCAGGCAAGGAGCGAAGAAAAGAGGGCGAAGCTCAAAGTTGGCACACGAAGGCACATGTTGTCGCAGGTAGGCAACGAGTGTGCCACTTGGCGGGCGCGGTCGTGCCGGCCGAGCCCGCATTGTTGCGCCGCAGTCCCTGGGCACTTGCGATCGCCGAGGGGCCGGACTATGACCGCCTGCCCTTCTGACGCCTACTGGGCCTCGCGCCCCGGATCCCTACCCTCGGAACCGCCTTCGGGAATGGCAACGGAAGTCGTTCGTAACGCAGCTCACGAGGGTGATTGAGGTCTTCGATGAATCAGAATCCCGGAATCATTGGCAAGAAGGTTGGTTTCACGCAGCTCTTTCAGGACGACGGCAACGTCGTTCGCGTGACCGTCGTGCAAGCGGGTCCCGTCACGGTGCTCGGCAAGCGCACCGTCGAGAAGGACGGCTACACGGCGCTCGTGCTCGGTCTCGGCGACCGCAAAGAGAAGCACACGTCGAAGCCCCTCGCCGGCCAGTTCAAGAAGGGCACCTTCGCGGGCGCCAACGGCACCCCCAAGAAGGTCATCCAGGAGCTTCGCTGCACCGACGAGTTCGCCGGTAAGTTCGAAGTCGGCGCCGTCATCAAGCTCGACCAGGTGTTCGAGGTCGGCCAGAAGGTCGACGCTCGCGGCACCACCCGCGGTCGCGGCTTCTCCGGCGTCGTTCGCCGCTGGAGCTTCGCCGGTGGCGTGCAGACGCACGGCACCCACGAGTACCGTCGTCACGGCGGTTCCATCGGTACCAACATGACCCCCGGTCGCACGCTCCCCAACATCAAGATGGGCGGGCAGTACGGCAACGAGACCGTCAGCATCCTCAACCTCAAGGTCGCGCGCATCGACGTGGAGAACAACCTCCTCATGATCGAAGGCGGCATCCCGGGCTCGAAGAACGGGCTCATCCTCGTTCGTCACGCCGTCAAGGTTCGCAAGCGCCGCGCCTGAGACTGCTGGGCTCTCGCCCACCCTCGCCGCCCCGGCCTTCAACGCCGGGGCGTCGCGTTTTTGTGGTCCTCCGAGCCCGCGCCTCTCGTCAGTCGGACGAGGACCAGGTACGCGCACGCTGCCAAGCCTCGCCGGAGACGCCGGTCGGGCGCTGCTCGAGCTCAGGCATGATCACCGTGTGCTGCGGCGCGCGCGGCGCCTCGCTGGGGGTAGAACCGGGACGACGGGTGTTCGCACGAAAGAGAGAGCCTACACGCATTGGATCCTCGCCTTTCACGCTGAGGAAGAGAGCAATAGCGGGGCCATCGAAGCGTCCGGGCTGGCTCACCGTGCGGGTCGCCTTTTCCGCTGCAGCGAGCCGGGAATTGTGGTGAGGGTGTAGTTGTTGCGCGAACGAGGACCTTTCAGTGTGGCGCTTCGTACACACCGTGCAGCCGTGGCCACGCACCCGGATCGGCTGCGATCCGGCGATGAGGCCAGAACGTATCGGGCCTTGGCGCGTACCTTTGGAATTGGCGTGCGCTTTTGGGGAGCCGGCACTCCGGTTGCACTATGCTTCGAGGCCCATTCATGACGAAAAAGAGTCCGTACAAGGGACCCGACCGGTTCACGACGGAGGCGAAGAAGCAGGGATACCCGGCTCGAAGCGTCTTCAAGCTGGAAGAGATCGACCGCCGCCTCAAGCTCCTCAAGGGCGGCATGCGGGTCCTCGATCTCGGCGCCGCTCCGGGAAGCTGGAGCCTCTACGTGGCCAACAAGATCGGCCCGTCGGGGAAGCTCTTCGCGGTGGACCTCACGCCGCTGCGCACGGGCCTGCCTTCGTGGGCGACGTTTCTCCAGGGTGATGCCTTCGCCATCGAGGACGGCGTCGTCGGCACCTACGCGCCCTACGATCTCGTGCTCTCCGACATGGCGCCGAACACCACCGGCAATCGCTTCGCCGATCAGGCGCGGAGCTTCGATCTCTTCATGCGCGCGCTCGAGGTGGCCGATCGCACCGTGCAGCCGGGTGGCGCGTTCGTGGGGAAGATCTTCATGGGCGAGGACTTCAAGAAGGCCGAGGCCGCGGTGAAGAACCTGTTTCGCGAGGTGCGTACGCTGCGGCCCGAGGGCACGCGCAGCGTGAGCTACGAGGTATTTCTCGCTGGCCAAGGTCGCAAAGAGGCGAGCACCTGATGCGCGAAGGGCACCGCGAGCTCCTGGGGGGGCGCTTTCAGATCGAACGCGAAGTGGGCCGCGGCGGCGTGGGCATCGTGTACCGCGCACTCGACACCATCACCAACACCACGGTGGCCCTGAAGGTCATCGGCATCTTCGGCGTCGACGCCGGTGAGGAAGCGCGCTTTGCCCGCGAGGGTCGGGTGCTGGCGGGGCTCCGGCATCCGAGCATCGTGCGGGTCATCGCCTTCGGCAAGCTGGAGGACGGCGAGCCTTACATCGCCATGGAGTGGCTCGAGGGCGAGGACATCGCCCAGCGGCAGAAGCGCGCGCCGCTGCAGCTCCGGGAGGCGCTCACGGTGGGCGCCGAGATCGCCGACGCGTTGGCTGCATCCCACGAGGCCGGCATCGTGCATCGCGACGTGAAGCCTTCGAACATCTTCCTCACCAGCACGGGCGCGGCGAAGCTGGTGGACTTCGGGGTGGCCGCCGCCGACGACGCGAAGATCACGCGCACCGGCGCCATCATCGGTACGCCGGCCTACATGGCCCCGGAGCAGGCGCGCGTCGATCTCCCG
>JABFRG010000067.1 GCA_013141295.1 Polyangiaceae bacterium | reverse complement strand
ATCGCTACGCCGCGTCGGCGGTCTCCGCGCCCGTTTCGATCACCGCAAACCTCGTCGCCGCTCCGCGCGCTCGTTCGTGATCACGCCACTTCGTCATCTTCACGCGATTTGTGGCGATCGACGACAACTTGTGTCTCCCGAACTGTTCGAGTAGGGATCTGCGTTGTGACGCGCAGTGGGGGCTGTAGACGACGTCCAGGTCCACCATTGCCCTTAACAAAGGGGTATCTGATGACAAAGTGGCGGATTGGTGTGCTCTACTCTGTGGCGTTCTTGCCGTGCGTGGCGTCGTGTGCTTCCGGCGCCCACGAGGGAACGGGTGATGGTACTGGGAAACCGAGCGAGGTCGGTACTGCGCAGAGCGCTCTTGGAGGCGGACCCACGTTCTCGACGTCGCTTGTGCCCTCCGTCGTGAGCGTTGGAGGGTTCTGCAGTGGAACTGTGATTGGGCCGAGGCACGTACTGACTGCGTCCCATTGTTTTCCGCGGACGGTGGATACTTGGCAAGGAACGACGCCGCTCGCCCAGATCTCGTATCCCGATCCCGCAGGTACCGGGGCTCAGGTCTTCGTGGGCAACGTCGTGGGGGCGATCTCGCATCTCTCCTCGGACGCGGAGGTGCTACTTCTCGATCGCGACACCGGGATCGAGCCCGTTCGGGTGTTGGACGAACCGATTGATAGTTGGGTAGGACGCCGCGTGTTTGCTTCTGGATATGGCAACGTCCCCTCTGGTAGCAATGGCGCCTGGCTGACGATTACCGGGTTCCTGACGGATGGTCGGCGCTACAACTACGGGAGTGCCACCGAGGCGGGACTGTGTGCAGGCGATTCGGGAGGGCCCGACTTCGCTTTCTTGAGCGGCCGCTGGTACGTCGTGGGTATCCACAAGTCAGCGGGGTGCGCGCCGTCCTCGTCATCGTCGACCCGACTCGACCGCGGGGTCGCGATGTGGATTCGAAGCTTGGTCCCGGTCCGCGACTCCATTCAGTGGGATGCTCGCCGCCCGTACTTCGCTCCGGTGACCACCACGAACGGCACCACGCTGCTCGGACAGACCCCCTACGGGTTGACGACTGGCGTTATGTCTCCGGCCGCGCTCCAGTTGTCCCTGGGACGCACAGAGACTGCATATGCCGATTTCGACGGCGATGGCGTGGGTGACCTCCTCACGCTGGGGCCCCGCCGAATGACGATTTATAAGTCCGGGAACTTTGCCGCGACGCCCTGGTACGATTGGAACGGCGATGTGACCGGAGTTGGCCGCTCCACGCAGTGGTCCGAGCAGCTCGGGCTAGGCAACATGGCCGTCGCAGATTTCAACGGAGACGGCCGCGCAGACATCCTTCGGACGGACGTTAACGGCACTCGTCTCATTCTGAGCAACGGTACGACGTTGAATGATGCGCCGGTTCCTGTTGATGTGGCCAATAGTCGCGTCTATGAGAATACCGTCACCGTGGCCGACTTCAGCGGAGATGGCATTGCGGACGCCATGTTCCAAGACGCGAGCGGCGCTCGTTTCTATTTTGGACAGGCCGGAACGGCCGGTCTATCGGTGCTCAAGTCCACCAACAGCACGTTGGTTCGCGGCTCTGCCCACGTGACACCCGGTCGATTCGTTACGAAGACTGGGCTTGCCCGTGACCTTATTGTCGCGAGTAGCAGCAGCGGCACCCAGCTGTGGGTATCGAACGGGTCGGCCAGCGGAGTGAGCTTCACCATCCCGTGGACGCGCACGGACCTGCGGCCGAACGAGAACGCCTACCACGTGGGCGACACGAATGGTGACGGTCTGGACGACCTTCTCATTTCCAATCCGTCTGGCAGCTACTTGTACCAGGCAACGGGTACGACCACGAGTCCATGGATCCCCAACACTTGGTCCAACACGGGTGTGAAGATCGAGAACTCGGACTTTCACTTCGCCAACTTCGACGGACCCACCAGTCTGGGTGGTGCGGGCGACGGCAAGGCCGACCTATGGATCATTCGCCCTGAAGGGAGCTACGGATACAAGGGAACCACGAGTGGCTTGATTCCCAACGCGTGGTTCTACCCCGAGTACTCCTATCAACATTTCCGCATTCACTGACCTGCTCGCGTCGGGGGCCCGCGGTGTCGCGGGCCCCTGCTCGACTCCCCATGCATGCCCGCGCCCAAGACCGGGCGCGGCCGCGCCTCTTACCCCTCGACCCTGGCAACGGCGTACGTGTTGAGGCCGAACTTGTGGCTGCGCACCTTGAGCTCACTCGGCAGGAAGCCGCCGCGAACCATGAGCTCCCAAAGGTCTCGGCGCTCGTAGTAGCGCTTGTGGTCGTCGATCTCCGACTTTGCGGTCGTGCCCAGGCGGAACGCCGAGGTCTCCAGGAAGATGCGCCCCCGCCACGAGGGAACGTTGACGAAACATGCGCCGCCGGGGCGCAGCATGCGTCGGAAGTGGCGAACGACGCTCTCCGGTTCCCAGAGGTGCTCGAGAACGTTGTTGCAGATGATGCGGTCGAGGCTCGCATCGCCGACTCGGTCCAAAACCTCCGGCAGGCGTCCTTCATACGCCGTGACCGTGGGCTGCGCCTTGAGGGCAGGGGAGATCGCAAGATCCGCGAGGTGGAGCGACCGAACGGTTGGGATCAGTGTGCTGGAGAACGTCGCGTTGAAGCCGCAGCCGACATCGGCAACATCCTTGCCCCCCATGGGGCCGATGGTGCGCTCGATTTGCTTGGCCGACAGCCAAACGCCGAGCCGGTCCGAGAGAGAAGGGGGCTTACCGGTTTCGCCCCATGATTGGGTTCGCTGATGGGTCATCTCGAGGGCGCTCCTACGTTAGGCGGCTTCGCGGCTGGACCGTATCTGGCAGGCCAGGCCGCGTCAACCTGAGGTAGCTTCCGCGCCTTTGGGCCGGGACCGGCGTCGCTCGCGCCACGCCACCCATGCGATCAGCACGATAGCCGCTGCCGCCAGACAGCAACCGAGTGTCAGGGTCCGCGGTCGATATCGAAACTCCACCGACTCGTCGGCCGAGACCAGGCGGTAGCCGTTCGTCCAGGCATGCTCGATGGTGGGAGCTCCGTTTGCGCGCCAGCTCTCGTCCCAGTTCTGGTTGAGAACGAGAACATCACCGGCGCGCGCCCCCTTGACTTCGACGGTGACCGCATTGGGCGTCCAGCGAGTGATGCTGGCGCTGCCGACGCCGGCGGGAAGGAATGCCTCGCCGTGATAGTCGGCCTCTTCGCTGCCCCTTGCGCCAAGATAGAGGATGCGGCCGTTGGCATCTCGCGGAGCGAACCCGTTCAGTCCTGGAAAAGTGATGCACTCGATGACGCCCGTGTTGGCGATGTGCGCGGGGAGGGCCGCCGGGGCCCAGTCCGCGACCGCATACTGGAGAGTCGGGGGGACCTTGGCGTGCTGCTCGAAGCCGTCGCTTCGCTCGGCGACCGGAGGCGGTGCCTTGGAAAACGTATCGTGCAGGATCGACTCCGACTCGGACACGATGCTGACGGTGGTGTGAAGGGCGACCCCCCAAGCCAGCGCCTCCATCAGCCGCGGGTAGCGACTTCGCAGCCGTACCCGTTCCCATGCAGCGGCTGCGACGCCGCCCAGAAGAAGCAGGCCCGGATACATCCAACGCGATGGCACGTGCTGGGAACGGAAGATGGGAAGATTGTGGAGCAAGGGCCATGGTGCCTTCTCGTGGAACGAACCAAGCCCGAGCAGCATGGCGAGCACACCAAACCAGGCGAGTGAACGCACTCTGGGCGTGGCTGGAGCCCAGTAGATGGCCGCCACGAGGATGGTTGCCGCGGCAGGGCCGATGTAGATGGCGTACTCGTGCAGGCCCCAGTGCGAGAAGTGGACCGGGTACTGGGACAGCGCAGACGTCCCTTCCGTGAGGATCCGAACGAAGGGACCGAGATCCAGAAACTCGGGCGAATCGACCGTCCGCGGGTACCTCCGCATCATGTCCAGTGCCGGCAACAGTTTGGGGGCCGCGAGGGCGCCGCCCAGGGGACCCGCTATGCCGAGCAGGAGCAAGGGCTCGACGTTGCGCTCGCGAACGGAGCGAAACAGAGCGATGCCACCAAGGAGCAGCGCGGTCTGCGGGAGCGCGTAGATCGCGCCGGTGTAGACCATCATGGCGAATGAGGCTGCCAGCGCGACGACCATCTTCCACCGCGACGAGAGGGGCGAACCTTGCTCGCAGGCTGCGTCGAACGCCCAAAGTGCCCACGGAACCCACGCGTAGTAGAGGTGCCAGGTGTGTCCCACCGACGCCTGGAACGCCCACCGCGAGTTGATGACGTAGACCGCGCACACGAAGACGCGGACGGCCACCGAGCCCGTCAGTCGACGAACGAAGAGCCAGGTGCCGGCCGCGCTCAGAAGTGCGGTGCCGACGAGCTCGATTCGAAGCGCCGCAGCCAGCGGAAGCAACAAGTACAGCGGCAGGAATGGCGAGACGATGGTCGTTCCGCTCTCGACGCCCGCCCAGGATGGATGGCCGCCGCAGCCGTAGGGATTCCAAAACGGGAACTGACCGAACCGACGCACCGACTTGGTCAACAGGTACCGATGAGCTTCCATCTGGTCCCAGTCGTGGCCACCCAGTCGATGCCATTCGCGGAGCGGTCCCCAGAGTGCGCCGACGACCATACCGACGCAAACGAGCGCGCCTGCAATGGTCGAAAGTGTCTTGGCGAGGCGAGGTCTCGAGAATACTTCGCGCATGCGCGGCGTCGACGATAGCATTCCGGAGGTCGACTTCAAGACGTGACTTGCGCGTAGACGCGCCGGCTCGGTTACTCCCCGTGATAGCGCCGCATCGGCGCCAGCCGTGCGCCTTCGATGGTGACCCAGTTCGCTTCGATGTACCGCTGAACCTGCGGACCGAAGTACTCGAACGAGCTCCCGTAAATGATCGTTGGAGGGTGGGCCTGCATGCGACGCAACAAATCGGCCTGCTGAGCCGGTGATGCGACCTCGTGTGGAACGTCGATGCCGGTTGGGTTCGGCCGGCCCACCAAGAACGCCTCGAGCCCGCCGCCCAGCATCCACGTCGTGGCGAAGAGCGTGCCGTCGGGTCCGGTGGCCTCTCGCAGCGCTCGCACGTCGCCAAGTGTGGCGACGGGAATCGATACGTCCCCTGCGCGTTCCAGGTCGCGGTAGACGAAGCGCGGACCCCGTGACGGGTGTTCCTGGCCCGACGTAAGCCGCTCGACCCGATGGGCCAGAGGGACGTGGGCGCCTGCTGCCGTCCATAGCAGAGTGATCGCAGCGGCCACGCTGCCGCGCCAGGTGGATGCCCACCGCTGGCGACTGTCGGTCTCCGACAGAAGCATGGCAAGTACCAGGAGCGACGGGGCCGTGGCATTCGCCAGGTGCCAACCATCGGCGCTCATGAAAGGGTGCCGGAACACCAGGGCCGCAAAGAGTGCGAGTGCGATGAAACGTGGCAGAGACGCCGTTCCTTCCAGAGACCGGAGGGCGGACGCAAACCGTCGCGCGAGGATCGGCGCCGCCGCGAGCGGGATGAGCGGAGCGAAGAGGTAGTCCGCTCGGGTGGTGCCCAGGCTGTTGGCGGGCTCGATGCGCTCGTAGAGGGACACCAAGCGGACGAAGGTATCGGGGAAGATGGGGAAGGGCTCTCGTGCGAAGGCTGCCTTTCCGCTGGCGACCAAGAGCACCCAGCGGAGGGCTGCGAGCAGACGTGGGCCGCGTCCGGCGGCTGCGTAGGCCAGGGCGAAGGTGAGGAGCACGGCCGATGCTCCCCCCACGAAGCGAAGCGCATGAAGAGTTGCGGAGCGCGCGCGCGCTCCCTGCGTGCCGGGAACCAGCCATCCCTGCACGAGTGCACCGACGGCACCGGCGCCAATCGCGAGGAAACCGAAGTCGTGGCTGTAGAGGCAGGAGAGGCCCGCGGCAATCCCGGCCGCCCAAATGCGCAGAGGCGACGTGCCCGCGCGCAGTCCGAACACCAGAGCCGCGCACGGCAGCGCAGCCCGTAGCGTATCGCTCCACCCGAGCGAATAGGTGCCGTCGTAGACGACGAAGCTGACCAGCGCGGTGTGAAACAACAGCAGCCACGTAGCCGAGAGAAACGTGACGAGGTTCCCCGATATGGTGCGAAGGCAGGCGATCAACAGCAGCACGCCCACGCTGGTGAGGGCGATGTGGCTCATTCGCACGTGCTCGAGGGTGAGGCCGCCGAACCCGCGGCTCAACGCGAAGATGGAGACTTCCCGGAGAGGCCCGTAGATGAACCCGCAATCCGCAAATGGGAGGCACCCATGGGTCATGCTGTTCAGCCAGCCGAGGTGCTGCGCCTCGTGTCCCATGTGGTCGGCGGTAGGCAGATCGCGGAAACCGAAGGGCAGAAAGAGGACGGAAAGCGCGCCAAGCACCGCGAACGTCGGAAGCACGCGATCCACTGTACGCAGCGAGCGCGCTACCAAGCGTCTCGCCGTCTTCTGCCCTGCGCCAGCCCGACGAAGAAGCGCGCGGGCGCCGAGCGCGACGCAAATGCCCAGCAACCCTACTAGCGGGAGCGTCCAAAACGAGGGGTTCCGCAGCAGGCAAGCGAAGGGCAGCAGTGCGCACGGGGCCGCGTACCGCGAGAGCGTCCGCCAGCGCGCGCAACGCACCCGAACAACGAGGCCCAGCAGGGCGCCCAGTGGGACCACCCAAAGGGCGTGAGGAAATCGTGCCAGATTTCCTATCAGAAAGAACCATCCGCCCAGGGAGGCTCCCAAGCCGATGGGGGACAAGCTTGTGCCATCGAAGCCGCCGGACCGAGCGCTGCGCGAATCGAACAACAGCGGCGCAAGGGCGGCGACCGCTGCGAGCTGGAGTAGGCCAGCCCACGTGCCCACCGTTGCGATCGCGTGGGCCACCGACACCGCTAGCGGAGCGCCGAGCAGGGCGTGACCCGCATAGGTGCCTCGGCGCCCGAGCCCCGGCGCGAGCCACGAGCCGACTACCGACGCAAGCCACACCGCCGCGAACGACCCGGCGAAGGCGCAGAAGTATGCAACGACCAGAGCCCGCGACGGGTCCTCTTGACGGGCCGCCTGAAGGTGTCGGTAGGCGACGACGAATGCAGCGTAGCCGCTAGCGGTGCCGCCCGAAGCGACAGCGAGCGCTCGGGTGCGGTCGGCCAAACCCAAGGCTCCGTCATTCGTTCCCATGAAGCGAATGACCCTACCACAGCGCGCCTACGGGAGCGGCGTCACGTGCGGAGGGTTGCCGGTGGCCTCGGCAAATGCGCGACTCGGAAACGCGCCGCGCAGACACTGCTCGTCGCCCGCGGTGGGGGCGTGCGCGAAGATGATATCCTGGCCAGGATAGAGGTCGAGCGGGAGATTTTGGGTATAGTCCCAGGGACCGCGTGGACCGATCCCGGGTCTCATCAGCACGACCGCATGGTGGATGCCCGCGCGGCCTGCCTCGTACTTGAGGGCCTGCTGCTGGGCGATCTGATCATAGGTGGTGGGGAAGAGCAGCGGGAAGAGGCGAACGCACGCGAGCACGCTCACCAAAACGAAAGCGCGCAGCGCGTTCGGCGCATGAGCGCCGAACGAAGCGACGAATGCGCCAGTGCCTACGGCGAGTGCTACGACCACGGGCAGCTCGTAGCGCGGGCCATATCCAAAATCCGGGAAGCGTCCGACGGAGAGGTAGCAGTAGAAGGCCAGGTACGGGATCAGCGGGAGCAGGATCGCGTTCCGCAAATGGGGCTGGGTCCTGAGTGCGCCGAACCCCAAACTGGCGAGGACGGGGCTCGCGGGCCACCAGCAGTAGACCCCGGTTGCAAGTGGGATGGCCCAGCGCCAGTCGCTTGGCTTCGGCGTGGAGATTTCGATCTTGTTCCACGGATGAAAGTGTGGGTTCAGGGAGTAGCCGGTCTGGAACCATGACCCGACCTGGCTCTTCAGGATGAGGAGCGTAGGAACGCCGACCGCCGCTGCGCCCAAGAGGGCGTATCCGAGATGCGCCACCGAAACGCGCCGCGTCGCGAGACCGACGACCGCCAAGTACAGGGCGCCGGTGCCGAGAAACAGGCCGTCGCTTGGCCGCGTCGCAGCACACGCAGCTAGACTCGCACCCGCAAGCGCCGCATACACTCTCGCCGTGCGGCCGCTCGTCTCTTGACTGCGCAGGGTCCACTCGAGGGCCCAAGCCGTCGTCGTTGCCACGAAAACGTGAGGGAAGCGCGACGCGCCGTTGATGAGGTACGTTGCGCCGAGGCCTACCGCAAGGCCGGCGGCGATCGACGCCTCGCGCGGCCGAGTCCCGAGGCGCCCGGCGAGGCGCATCACTCCGAGGATCAGCATGGCAAGCGCCACAGGACCCGCTAGCCAAGGCACGCCAATCGCAAGGAACGGCGCCATGAACAGAGGCCACCCGGGCGTGTACATCGAGAAGCGCTGTCCCTGCCAGTCGAAGACCCAAAAGTTTCGGAAGGCCTCACCGCACGGCGCTGCACCGCCGCTGACCCTCAGTTTGGCGAAGATCGCGGCCTGGAACGTGTACGACCATTCGTCCGAGCTGTCGGTCCCGAACCGCATCACCCACGCGCAGGTCGCGACGCAAAGAACGAACCCGACACCCACCACGGTAGCCTCGGCCGGCCACCGCCGCTCTGGCCGCGCACCGACCATGGAACCCTCACCGCGGCGAACCATAGAGTAGCCGGCGGACCAGGCGACGGCCATCAAGCACAACGTGCAGAGCTCCCAGTTGGATTCGGTGAAGTAGCTGCGCGCTCCGATGACGACCACTCCCGCCAGTGCGCCTCCGATCGCCGCACGAGCTCCGGACATCAGCGCGCCCAGGACCAGGGCCGCGGTCGCCAGACTCAGACCGGTCTCCCAGAAGCCAGCTGCGAGCGTGGGGTAACGAAGCGGAGCCAGGGCGGCGTGCAGCGTCGGAAGTGCGCCGAGGACGACCGTCGCTACGAGGTAGGGGAGGACGGCCACCCCCAGACTCCGCCGACGGCTGGCAACGGTCCCCGCCACGAGCAGCGACGCAGCCTGGTGCGCGATCTGGTAGGCCTGGAACGGGTCCGGTGTGTAGGGCGACTGCACGACTGCGGTCCGCGCTACTCGGGCGCCATCTCGGGGTG
This sequence comes from Polyangiaceae bacterium, assembly GCA_013141295.1. GTDB lineage: Bacteria > Myxococcota_A > Polyangia > Polyangiales > Polyangiaceae > JABFRG01. The sequence continues at coordinate 6,856 of JABFRG010000067.1, read as the reverse complement.
CTGCACGAGGTACTGGAGCGTGTCGACTACCGAGGCCTCGAGCGAGTACTTCGGAGACCAGCCGAGGCGACGCAAGCGTGCCGCATCAAGGAGAATTTTCGGAGAGTCGCCGACCCAACCGCGGGCACCACCGCTGTAGGTGAGCTGGGGCGCCACCCCGAGCTCGCGACAGATGTACGAAACGCTGGTGTTGACCTCGAGCATGTCGTCGCGTCCGATGTTGTAGATGCGGATGCCAGAGTCGTCGTGGCCCGCAGCGACCGCGAGGAATATGCCATCGACGCAGTCCGAGACGTGGCAATAGGACTTGAGCTGGCGACCGTCGCCGAGAATGTGAAGGCTCGTCGGATCCTGCCGAAGCTTGCGCCAGAAGTCGAACACGTGCCCGTGGGTGTAGCGCGGGCCGAGGATGGACACGAAGCGGAAGATCCAGCTCTGGAACCCGTAGCCCAGCGCGTACGACGTGAGGAGCCCCTCCGCGGCGACTTTCGAGGTCGCGTACAGGGACGTCTGCACCGGAAACGGCGCGTCCTCGGGGGTGGGAAACACCGATGGCTCGCCGTACACCGAACCGGTGGAAGAGAAGGCGATTCGCTGAACCCCTGCCTTGCGCATCGCCTCGAGGACGTTTTGCGTCGCGAGCACGTTCTGCTCGACGTCGCGTCGCGGATGCTTGAGCCCGTCTTTGATGTCGGCGTTGGCGGCGAGGTGGAACACCATCGTCGCACCCTCCACCGCTCGGTCGACCAGGGATTGATCGAGTAGATCGCCTCGCACCAAGGTCGCCGCGGGATTCAAGAAGGACTCGCGCCCGGTCGAAAAATTGTCGATGACCGTGACCGACGCGTTCGCCTCGACGAGGCGGTCGACGATGTGGCTGCCGATGAAGCCGGCGCCTCCGGTAACTACGACTTTCTGGCGCGAAAACATGGGCCGATGTCTATCCCCGATGGGGTCCTAGTGCAAGGTCACTCCTCGGCCGACTCGCACGGAATCGCAGGGAATGTCCTTTTCCGCGCGTGCCGCGCTTGCTACTCTTCGCTCGCGCATGTCCAGAACCTTGACCTTCGAAACCACGGCCGCCGTGGAAGCCGCCCGTGAGCGTTCCGCATTCATCGACTGTCCCGTCTGTGGCTCCTCGGTCAACGGGTACCTCTTCCACAAACGCGGGGTGCGTTTCGTGCGCTGTCTGGCGTGCGGTCTCGTGTACGTCAACCCTACCGGGGGCGAGGGCGCCAACTACTTCGACATGAATGCGTTCGAAGCCCATCGCGACCCGCGCGACCGAGGCCACTACCTGAACACCGTCCGGTCTGCGGTGGCGAAGATGTGTGACGAGTACACGCGTCGCGTCGGCCGCGCCCCGAGACGCGTTCTGTTGGTCGGCCGGTACCTTCCGGAATTCAGGACCGACGGCGACCTCGTCGGCCGTGGCGTGGTCGTCGTGGAGGTCGACCAATCGCAGTTCGATGCCTTGCGGCGGACCGGCGACGCTCGTTCACTCATCGAGCACATCACCCCCGAGGTCGATCTCGTCGTTCTCAACGAATACATCGAAGCGACTTCGCACATGCGCAGCGTGGTCTCCGGCATCCAGCAGGCGAGTCACCCAGAAGCTTGGGTCGGGGTCGTGTACGCCAACGCGGCCTCCCTGCCGGCGCGTATCCTCCGGCGCTACTGGCCTCGCTACTTCGACATGAAGAGCGCGTTCCTCTCCGCTCCCAACATCGCCGAGCTCTTCGTCGGCGCGGGGTACGAGATGGTCCGCCAGCGCGCGGTACCATCGGAGCTGTCGGCCGGGTACGCGCTGGAGCGGATGAGCTCGGCGCCCAAGGGGGTCACCCAGTCGCTGCGAGCGCTCGAGCTCAAAGTGCCGACCGGCACCCACCAGGCGTTGTTCCGGCGGCGCAGCGTGCGTGCACCAGAAAAGCTGACCATCGTGCTTCCCGTGTACAACGAGGCCCGGTACGTCGCCGACGTGATCGAAGCCGTGCTCGCGAAGCAGGTGAAGATTCCCAAAGAGGTCATCGTCGTCGAGTCCAACAGCACGGACGGGACCCGGGACATCGTCAAGCGCTTCGAGGGTCGCGATGGCATAAAGGTCATCTATGAGGACGCGCCGCGTGGCAAGGGGCGTGCGGTTCGGACCGGCCTCGCCGCTGCGAGCGGGACGATCATACTGATCCAAGACGCCGACTTCGAGTACGACCTCGACGACTACGACGCGCTGCTCGAGCCCATCCTGCAACACAAGACCAGCTTCGTCCTCGGATCGAGGAGCTTGGGCCTGGACGATTGGAAAGTGCGCAAGTATGCGGCCACACCCATCCGCGGTTTCCTCATGAATTTTGCGCAGGTGGGGTTCGCGAAGACCTTCAACTTGCTCTACCAGCAGCAGGTCACCGACGTGAACACGATGTTCAAGGTCTTCCGGGCCGAGTGCCTCGACGGGGTAGACTTGGTGAGCGAGGGGTTCAATCTCGATATCGAGCTCGCATGCCGCATCGTGAAGAATGGCTACGCTCCGATGGAGGTTCCCGTGAACTATGTGTCGCGAGGCTTCGACGAAGGAAAGAAGATCGACTTCTGGCGTGACGCGTGGCCATCCTATCTCGCGTTCTTCCGCTTCCGCTTCGGCGGTGAGTCGTGAGCGTTGCGTTTCGTTGGGGCAACGAGGTGGTCGACGTCGAGGCTCGCGATTTGCCGGGTCTCAAGGCGTCGTTTCTGGTGCGCAACACCCCTTCCGAGGGGGCCGTGACAGAGATTGGCTGCGGCGGCGGCAAAATGCTTCGAACGCTGCGTCTTCATCGTCCGGCCCTCGATCTTCACGGATGCGATGTCCGTGACAGCGAAGTCTCTGATGACGCCTTCACGTTTGCGAAGCTCGACCCGGCGACGTCTCTGCTGCCCTATGCATCGGCCTCGTTCGACGCGGTGGCGGTGATGGACGTCCTGGAGCACGTACCGGAGCCCGCTTCGACCCTCGACGAAATTGCACGGATTCTCAAGCCGGGCGGGCGGTTGGTCGCGTTCGTTCCGGTGGAAGGAGAGCGCTTCTCTGCCTACACGGTGTTTCGCACGTTGCTCGGTCGCGACATCTATGCCCGCACCAAGGAACACATCCAGGCGTTTTCTCACGAAGACATCGACGCGCTTCTCGACGCGCGCTTCGAAGTAGAAGCGCGCGAGTACGCCTACCATGTGCTCGGGCAAACCATGGACGCGACGCTCTACGCTGCTACCGGCATTCCGGCTATTGGACGGCTGTTCTGGTCCGAGAACCGTTACTACGTCGGCGCTGCGAAGAAGCCGGCCGGAATTGCGTCTCGCGTCATGAACGGCGCGCTGCAGACCGCCAACCTCGTGGCGTGGGCCGAGTCGCGCGCGCTCGCCCGCGTGCGGAGCCTATCCGCGGGAACCTTGTTCGTTGCTCGGAAGCGCCGCGCCTAACCTCGCTGCGGCGGCACCGCAAGTCGCCGGCGGGCGCTTGCATGGGTCGCCAAGCCCGAGGCGGGCACTGGGCAACGACGGGAATGGTTCGAAGTCTCTAAGGTCAGTTCATCTCTGCGACTACGACGGGGGCGGTCGACGGCGCGGGGGCGTTGTCGTTCGACCGGAACCTGACGGTGTAGGCCTCTCTTCCTACGCGATGCATCGAAGGGAAGGACCACACGTAGATGAATCCACCGCGCCACAGACTCGTCGGTAGTGGAGCACGCGCCATCACCGCCTTGGGAGTGGGATCCTTGGGGAACAGGCTCCAGGGGTTCTTGGCGATCACCGTCGCCGTGACGTCGATCTCGAAGTTCTTTGCGTACCCAGCGGGCACCTCGAACCACACCTCGATGCGCTGTTCGGCTCCGATTCCACTGCGGCTGCCGGCCAGCACGAGGCCGTCGGAAAAAACACGGCGCGCGCCGCTCTGGAGCTTGCCATATAGTTGCGCCTTGAGGCGCTCGGCCTCCTCCGTCCGGCCTTCGTGGCGCGCGAGGTTGTGGCGGATGCGAAGCCCTTCGAGGTCCCGGTCGCTTGCGGGGGGCAAGCTTGGCGCAGGCGCCGTTGCCCCGAGGTGCACTCGCCATTCCCAGGACGCCCCTTCGTCGATGGCTTTCGCGCTCTGGTGCGCGGGAACATAGCCGCCGTACCAGAGAGCTTCGAGTGGAGATGGGTCGTGCTCCCCTTTGTTCCAGGCAACGATGCCGGGGGTGCGAACGCGCCTATCGACGAGCCACACGTCACCGAAGGAGGTAACGGACGCCGCGCTCACGATCTTGCGCTGTTCCTCCCCCGATAATCCGCTCGCTCGCGCGATCCACACGGCAGCTGTCCCGTCCCCTGCGGGCAAGCCGGCGTTGTTGTGGGCCATCGGATGGGCGAGCGCCCAATCGTGCTCCCACCCCCACAGCGCCGAGCCGTGTGCCTCGGTCCGCAGACCTTCTCTCGCGAGCGGCCGCATCTCCTCCTTGATGGCATAGAGGATGTCCTGATTGTTGCGAATGAAATGACCTCGGTCGTTGAAGCGTCCGCCCGTTTCTCGCCAGATGCGCAGCGAGCGCACGGCATCCGGAAATGCGATCGAGGGGAGACCGACACCCATCAGCAGCGAGGCCGCGATCGTCAGGCGGCGCCGCGGGGCGTTGCGAAAGGCGAACGTGAGAAGGTCATGAACGGTGGCAGCGGCTGCCCCCATCGCCAACGCGAAGTACGGCGCGAAATAGTGGGGCCAAAAGATGTGGACGTCCGCCCCCTGCTTGAAGGCGACGTACTGCACCGCAGCCACGAGCCACATGGCCGGGGCCAGCGTTTCCGAGAGCCGCCGCCGGATGAGCATGCGCAACACGCAGACGGGCAACATCAACTTCCCCAAGAAGATGACCCACGGCGTGAACGAGAAGTCGATCCAGGAGGCGCGATCCTTCAGGACCTCTGCGAGCGGAACCTTGTTCCCCGAGCTCCGCACCGTTCCGGAGGCGAGCCAGTCACCGAGGAGGTCGACCTTCTGGAACAGCGCGACCCACAGCAACAGCGAGAAGACCGCAACCGCGCTGCAGACGGCCCAGTAACGCGTTCCGCGCGTCTCGAAGACACGTCCGCGCAGCGCGCGCGGCGTCAGCTTCGGCAGTAGAAAGCGGGTAACCAAATACACGCCCAGTACGAACCCGACGCCGACGAACCCCACCCAATCGCCCGAGGCCGCGACGAATACGCCTGCTGCGCTGAACGCCAGATGCCCGCGCCCACGCGTGGACTCCACGCACGTCGTTCCGTAGAAGAAGAGCAACGTCCCGAAGATGCAAAGCACCTCGAGGTTGTTGAAGTTGGCGAAGCCTACCGCGATGGGGACCACCACGAAGGCGACCGCGGAGGCCGCTCCGGCAATCGGACCCCACGCTCGACGTCCAATACAGAACAGGAGCCACGGTGTCGCTATGCTCATGAGCACAGCGGGCAGCGGTGGAACGAAGTCCGCATGTCCGAAGACCGCGATGAACGGCAGGAGCACCCAGTACATCCCGAACGGGTGGTGGCAGTACGCCTGTAGAGGCGTTGGCGCCGTGGCGGCGAACCATCCCCACGAGGGGTAGGGCGTCTTCCATTGGGCGATCCGCTCCGCCATCATGGCCGTCCCAGCGTGACCGGCGCCGATGTGTCCTCCCGAGGGGATCTGTCCGATACCGTAGATCGATACGAACGTGAACCAAGCGGTGGCTACCGCGACAATGAGCAAGCAGATGCGCTCGACGCGACGACTGGGCCAAGACTTCGAGGCTACCGGGTCTTCGTGCATGGAAGAGGTGGGAGGAGCGGGAGCGCCTCGCGCGGGTTGTTCAGATAGCACAGGTCGCGTAGGATCCTGACTCCGATGAACGGGCTCTTGGCTCTGCGGCGCTTCCGTGAATTCTTGCTCCAGCGCGACGCGGAGGAGCGAGCGAGAGGACGATCGGAGCACGTCCTCGAGTTTGCTCGAAGACTGTTCGCTGCAGCCGAGAGGCGCATCGAGCGAGTGAGCGACAGCGACGTGCCCGGGGACGCGGCTCTCGATTGCGAGCTGTATCGGGATGCGGCCTTGCTCCTAGCTCTGGCACAGCGTGCCCTTGTCGAGAACGCGGTCCCCGATTCAGTCGACCCGGCGTCTGCACGTGCGGTCTTCGACGTTTGGGCGGCGGCGAACGGAGGCTCGGTCGCGCAGCCCGGCGTCTGGGCCGACGCTACCGCGGGGGGCTCCTACCGCGCCAATCGGGAGCGTTGGTCGCAGATCTGCCGCGATCTGCTTCGTAGTCTCGATCTGAGATCGCGTTTTGCGGTACGCGCCACGCGCTACGGTCGCATGCTCGCGCTGGTCGTGGTGCTGGCGTGGCCGATCCTGCCCCTCGCTTCTCGTCTGCGCCATGGGCCGAACGTCCTTCGCGGTGCGGCGGTCACCGCGAGCTCGCGCTTCCCCGGTACCCCGGACCCGTCCGGCTTGACCAACGGCGATGTAGAGTCACGGTTTGCGGGCCACACCACCAAAGAAAAGGACTCCTGGTTCCTGATCGACCTGGGGCAAGCTCGACATCTCGCAGAGGTTCGCGTCTTCCCGCGCGGCGATGGGTACCTCAACGACTCGGTGCCGGTCGTCATGGAGACGTCCGCAGATGGGGTCACTTTCGCGCAGGTGGGCTCCCGCGCCGACGTCTATACGCAGGCGGCGCCTTGGACGGTCCGCTCCGGGATGGACGCTCGTTTCATCAGGATCCGCATGCCGGGCTTGGGGTACCTCGCGCTCTCGGAAGTCGAGGGCTACGCGCGTTGACGAAGGCCGCGTTGGGTGTCACAGTCAAAGGGAACGTGAGACCATCGCTGATCGCTGCTCTTG
>JABFRG010000384.1 GCA_013141295.1 Polyangiaceae bacterium | reverse complement strand
CTCCTCAGCGGCGCCGCGAACGGGCGTCGCTGAGACAAGGAGACCGCATGGCGCTCATTCGTGCTGGGACCTGGCGCATGCCGAAACCACCGCCGCGCAGCGGCTTCGTTCAACAGGGCGGCGAACCAATCCGTTTCCTTTCGCGGTCACCCCGAAGCGTAGCGAGGGGGCCCCTCGGATTTGCGACGAAGTGACAGAGGGGGTCCCACGCTCCGCTCGGGATGACCCTTTGTTTCTTCGAGATACTGGCGCGCTCCGCGCGTGAAGACTCGGGATGACTCTTGCTTCTTCGAGATCAGGGGAGGGCGAGGGCGCGATCGCGGATGCCGCCGGCGTAGATGTCGCGCTGGTGCTGGTTGTAGTACCGCGCGGTGCGCTCGGCGCCGATGATGTTCGAGATGTGGAAGATGCCGGTGAGCGAGAGCGAGATCGTGGTGAGCACCAGCGGCCGCCCTCCCTCGTGCTCGTAGGAGTAGGCGAGGAAGCTGGCGAAGGCGAAGGCGCCCACGAAGAAGAACGCCTGGGCCGCGTCGACCCAATGGCCGGTGTACGCCTGACCGGCGCCGGGCAAGAGCCCCGAGAGCACCGCGGCGGCCAATGGGCTGCGCTGCGGCATGTCCGGAGCCTTGAGCGCTTGCGCGGCGAAATCGGTTCCCACCGGCGCGAGGCTGCTCTTTCCGTTCTGCACGCGGAGAAAGTAGGCGCGGGCGCGGGGCCAGTCGCCGGCCTCGGCACGGGCCACGCCGAGCATGAGCTCCGCTCGTGCGGCGAGCTCGGAGCAGGGTGCCGAGAGCTCGAGACCCTTCGCCAGGTGCACCTCGGCCTGAAACGGGATCTTCAGGCCGAGGTAGCTCTCGCCGCTGAGGAGCTCGGCCTCGGCCCGCTCTGCCGGCGTCGCCACCTCGCTCTGCAGCACGTGCGGCGAAGCCGAGAGCGCCGAAGCGTAGCGCTGGCTGGCGCGGTAGGCGTGGGTGATGGAGAGCGAGTAGCGCACGCGATCGCGCGGATCGGGCGCGCCGAAGCGCAGCTCCTTCCACACGCTGATGGCCCGGTAGTAGTCGCGCTCCCGGGCCAAGCTGGCGGCGAAGCCCTCGAGGAAGGTCGTCCGCTCCGACGAGATCGCCGGTGCCGAGACCGGCGCGTCGGTCGTCTTGGTCTCCGGCGTCTCTGCAGTCGCCACGCCCGCCCAGGCGCTCACGAAGGCCGCTGCGGCTATCCCGCTAGCGCGGATTATCCATGGGCCGGTTGGCGAAGGGCGCGAGGCGCGGGAAAGCCGGGCGCACGCCGGATCGCAGACCCGAGGCGGACTGTTGCTCCGCCGCAGCGGTCGAGAACCGCCGTACGCCCGAGATTTCCCGATGCATCGCGACATGCAGCCCCGGAACCATGGATAATCCGCGCTAGTCCAGGTGGAAGGCCGCGTCGTCATAGCGAATCACTCCGTCCGGCATCACATAGCGCGGGTACTTCACGAAGGTGTCGGGATTCTCGCGGTAGAAGAAGCGGTCGAGGAACGCCGGCAGGCCGAAGAACCCCAGCTCGGTGAAGCTCTGCTTGGCGAAGGCCGAGCACGAGACCACGTAGGGGCACCGGGAGACGGAGTTCGTGCCGATCTTCACCTGGTAGAAGCGGATGCCCCCGAGCACCAGCTCGTTCAGCGGCCCCAGCGCCATCGACGGCGGCTCCGGCACCTCCGTGGGACGAAGGTCTTCCGCTTCCCACGGGGCATCGTCCACCGGCGGTTCGTCGGCGTGGGCGGCTCGGGTCACGAAGAGCGCCGGAAGCGCCAGGGCGACCCGCAGCGCGCAACCGGAGCGTCCGTTCACTTCGCGGCGACGGACGCGGTGTCGCGGATCATCGGGACGGACACCGAGCGGAGCTGCCCCTCGCTGTCCTTGGCCACGAAGATGGCGTAGAGGTCTGCGCCGCCCTCGTCGCGCTGCGAAGCGGGCGACGACGCGGGAGCGGGCGAGCCGCCCGGGGCCGGTGCGGCGCCCGGTGCGCCCGGAGAACCACCCGGTGCCAGGGTCACGAGCACGTCGTTGGGCTCGAGCTTCCAGAAGGCTCCGGTGAAGTAGTCGACCGCGCCGCCCACGAGGCCACCGCAGATGAGGTTGCCGAGCACCCAGAGGTTGAACTCCTTGTCGATGCGAACCCGCACCTCCTGGTAGCCCGCTGCGGTGATGGCGATGGTGTACGACTTGTCGCGGGGCAGGGCCGTCGACGAGGGCGTACGCCCGGCGTAGACCTCGGGGGCGCCGGGGCCTGCGACGAAGCCTTGGTAGATGTGAATCTCGGCGGCTTGCGGGTTCGAGTTGACGGTGACGTCTTGCCGCGAGCCGCTGATGATCGTGGCGCAACCAGCCATACCCACCAGCAAGGTGGCCATGACCGCCGCGGACGCGAAGCGGAACGTTCGAGAAGAAAGCGAAGAAGAGCGCGATTCCATGGACGCCGATGCTAGCGCAGAACCGGGCCCCCACCAATCCTTTGAGGTGCCCCCGCGTTTGGCAAAAAAGGGCGACTTTACGCGGCAAGAGGGGGCGTCGCGCGGCGCCCCGCTCGCGCTTCCCACAAGGTAAGAGTTGCGCGACGGGCGCCCCCTCCAGTAATGCGCGTTCCTCATGTTGTTCCCCCTCAAAGCGCAAGTCGCAACACCGGTTGCGGTGCTCGCGGCCCTCGCGGCGCTGGTCGCGCTCCCGTCGTGCTCCAAGAAGAGCGACAAGGTCAGCGTGGGTGATCCCATCGGCATTCGCGTCGAGTGGAGCGGCACGCCGTTTCAGCTCGCGGTCGCAACCAGCCCGTCGGTCGACCCGGACAACTACAAAGGCTCGTTCTCGTCGCTCTTCGTGGAGGCCGCCAAGGTGTGCCCGCAGATGACGACGCTCGCCTCGGACATGACCGCGCACCTCGAAGGTCGCGTCGAGAAGGACAAGGTCGCCATCAACGGCGGCGAGGACCCGCTGCTCAAGTGCATCGGCGGCGCCCTCAACGGCAAGGACTTCAAGTCGAAGGGCAAAGACTTCGACTTCGTCGTGGAAATTCGCTCGGTGAAGAAGTGAGCGCCGGAAGCCGTCTCGCTCCGGCCCTCGCGCTGGCGGCGGTGGGCGCTTCGCTCGCCTTCGCGAACCGGGTGCTCGCCGACATCGCACCCGTGCCGGCCGCCGATGCCGCCGCTCCC
>JABFRG010000374.1 GCA_013141295.1 Polyangiaceae bacterium | reverse complement strand
GGGCGGGGGTGCGGCCGGGTGGAACGAGCTCATCGTCGAAGGTTTTCTCGATGAGAGGCGAAAGCCCGATGCTGCCTCTCGCGTCGAGTGGACGGTGAGCGTCACGCGCTCTTGAGGCGCGGCCTGCGCAATATGCAAGTTCGTGTCTTAACGACTCACACGCTATCGCTCCATCGCCGCGCGGAACTTGCGAAACACGCTGCGGGCTTCCTGGGGCCCCGGCGAGGCCTCCGGGTGGTGCTGTACGCTGAAGGCGCGAGCGCCCGGGATCTCGATGCCCTCCACGGTGCCGTCGTTGAGATTGGTGTGGGATACACGTACCCCGTCCGGCAGCGAGTCGCCGTCCACCGCGAAGCCGTGGTTCTGCGAGGTGATGTCGATGCGCTTGGAGGCTACGTCCATGACCGGCTGGTTGGCGCCGCGGTGTCCGAACTTCATCTTGTAGGTCTTGGCTCCGGCCGCGAGCGCGAGAATCTGATGCCCCATGCAGATGCCGAGGATGGGCACCTTGCCCAACAGATCGCGCACCGCCTCGGCTGCGCCCACCACCGCTGCGGGATCGCCCGGGCCATTGGTGAGGAGCACGCCGTCGGGCTTCAGCGCCAGGGTGCGCTCGGCGGGAAAGGCCGCCGGCACCACCGTGACGCGGCAGCCGATGCGACGGAGCTCTTCGAGCATGGCCAGCTTGAGCCCGTAGTCGTAGGCCACCACGTGCAAGTCGCTCTTGGGTGCCGGCACCTCGGGCGCCATACCGTGCGGCGCGCGCATGGGCGCGGTCCATTCGTAGGCTTCCTTGGTGGACATCTCGGTGGCGAGATCGCGCCCCTCCATGCTGGGCACGGCCCGGGCTCGCTCCACCAGCGCCGCGTCGGACACCGACTCCGAAGAGACGATGCCGCGGCGGACGCCCACCGTACGCAGGTGCCGCACCAGCTTGCGGGTGTCGATCTCCGATACGCCGGATACCCCCGTACGAAGCAGGTAGTCGTGCAGGCTCTCGGTGCTGCGCTGGTTGGAGGGCGCGCAGAGCTCGCGCACCACCATCCCCACGGCTTTGGGACCGGAGGATTCCTCGTCGTCGGCGTTCACGCCCACGTTGCCGATCTCGGGTGTGGTCATGACCACGATCTGTCCGGCGTAGGAGGGATCGGTGAGGATCTCCTGATATCCGAACATCGACGTGTTGAAGACCACCTCGCCCTCCGCATCGCGCGGCGAGCCGAAGGGGATTCCCGTGAGCACAAGGCCGTCTTCCAGGGCGATTCGCGTCATCGAACGTTCTCCAGATCCTGCAAGGCCAAGAGCGGATAGGGCGCACCGGCGCCGAAGGTGTCGTGGGCGCTCTTGCGCGCTTCGAGGGCCCGCGCGAGCATCACCGCCGCCTGGATGGTAGTGGCGTAGAAGCAGCCCTTGGCCAGGGCCGCCTTGCGCAGGTCGACGTTGGCATCGGTGGATACCAGCGCGCTTACGTGCCCTTCCTTGAAGAGCGCGAGCGCCGCCGCGTGGCTCTCTACCAAGGTCACTGCGAGCCCCTTCTTCACGAAGTAGGCAAAGGCCGGAGCCGTCGCGTACAGCGTCGAACCGAGCGCCGCCAACCGCCGCGCCGCATCGACCACCGCGGGCCCGTCGTCGTCCCGGAGCGCGAAGAGCACCGGACCACCGGGTGGCGGGAGAATGTGCGCGCCCTCCTGGCTCTTGCCGAAGGCCACGTACGGGTCCCGCGCCAGGCCCATGACCTCGCCGGTGCTGCGCATCTCGGGACCGAGCCACACGTCGGAGCCGGGGAAGCGACCGAAGGGAAACACGCTCTCCTTCACCGCGAACACGTCGCGCGGCTTGGTGAGCGTATGGGGAAGGGGAATGCCGGCCATGGCCTTGGCCGCCAGCTTGGCCAGCGGAATGCCGGTGGCCTTGGCCACGAACGGTACCGTGCGCGAAGCCCGCGGGTTCACCTCGAGCACGAACACCTGGGCGCCCTGCACCGCGAACTGTCCGTTCATGAGGCCCACCACCCCGAGCTCGTGGGCGATCTCGGTGGCGGCGTCGATGATGCGCTCCTGCGCCTCGGCGGTGAGCGTGTGCGGCGGCAACACCGAGGCAGCGTCGCCGGAGTGCACGCCTGCTTCTTCCACGTGCTCCAGGAGCCCGCCGATGATGACGTGGCCCTGGGCGTCGCGCACCAGATCGATGTCGACCTCCACCGCGCGCTTCAGGAAGCGGTCGATGAGCACCGGGTGCTCGCCGCCCACACGAATGGCGCTGTCGATGTAGCGCTCCAGATTGGATGCATCATGCACGATTTCCATGGCGCGCCCACCGAGCACGTACGAAGGGCGCACCACCACCGGGTAGCCGAGCCGCGCCGCCACCGCCAGCGCCTCCTCCTTGGAGCGGGCCACGCCGTTCTCCGGCTGCGCGATGTCGAGCTTGCGCAGGACTTCCGCGAAGCGCTCGCGGTCTTCTGCGCGGTCGATGGCGTCGGGGCTGGTGCCGAGGATGGGCACGCCGGCCTCGGCCAGGGCCTTCGCCAGCCGCAGCGGCGTTTGCCCGCCGAACTGCACCAGCACGCCCACCGGCTTCTCCAGGTGGACGATCTCCAGGACGTCTTCCAGCGTGATGGGCTCGAAGTACAGGCGCGCCGCGGTGTCGACGTCGGTGGACACCGTCTCCGGGTTGCAGTTGACCATGATGGTCTCGAAGCCCGCCTCTTCCAGCGCGAAGGCCGCGTGGACGCAGGCATAGTCGAACTCCACGCCCTGGCCGATGCGGATGGGGCCGCTGCCCAGGATGAGGATCTTCTTCTTGTCGGAGGGCGCGGCTTCGTCCTCGTCCTCGTAGGTCGAGTAGAAGTACGGCGTGAACGCCGGGAACTCGGCGGCGCAGGTGTCGACCCGGCGGTACACCGGTCGCAGGCCGCGCGCCCAACGCACCTCGCGCACGCGGGCCTCGGTGGTGCCCACCGCGCGGGCGATGTCCTTGTCGGAGAAGCCGTTGCGCTTGGCCTCCACGAGCAATGGTGCGGGAATGGCCTCCGGCGTCTTGCTCTCGGCGAGCCGGCCTTCGAGCTCCACCAGTGCCTGGATGTGGCCGAGGAAGAACGGGTCGATGGCGGTGGCCTGGTTCACTTCGGCCACGCTCATGCCCCGGCGAAACGCCTGGGCGATGGCGTAGGCGCGATCGGGTCGGCGCTCCGAGAGCTCGGCCTCGGGGCCGCGCAGGGCCAGGTGCCCCACGTCGAGGGAGCGCATCGCTTTCATGTAGGCTGCACGGAACGTGCGACCCATGGCCATGACCTCGCCCACCGAACGCATCGAGGTGGTGAGCTCGGGCGCGGTCTTGGGGAACTTCTCGAAGTCGAAGCGCGGCACCTTCACCACCACGTAGTCCAGCGTGGGCTCGAAGCTCGCCGGGGTATCGCGGGTGATGTCGTTCTTGATCTCGTCGAGGGTGTAGCCGAGCGCCAGCTTGGTGGCGATCTTGGCGATGGGGTAGCCGGTGGCCTTGGACGCCAGCGCGCTGGAGCGGCTCACCCGCGGGTTCATCTCGATGACCACGATGCGGCCATCCTTGGGGTTCACGCCGAACTGGACGTTGGCGCCGCCGGTGTCGACGCCGATCTCGCGGACGATGGCGATGGCCGCGTTGCGCAGCACCTGATACTCGCGATCGGTGAGGGTTTGCGCCGGGGCCACGGTGACCGAGTCGCCGGTGTGGATACCCATCGGATCCAGGTTCTCGATGCTGCACACGATGACCACGTTGTCGTGGGGATCGCGCACCACCTCGAGCTCGTACTCCTTCCAGCCGAGCACGCTCTCTTCCACAAGAACGGTGGTGATGGGGCTCGCCGCGAGGCCCGACTGGCAGAACGCGACGTACTCGGCCTCGGTGCGCGCGATGCCGCCGCCGGTGCCGCCCAGGGTGAACGAAGGGCGCACGATGGCCGGAAGACCGATGTCGGGCAACGCCTTCATGGCCGCCTCGAGGGTGTGCACCACCGCGCTCTTGGGCGTGGGCAGGCCGATGCGGTCCATGGCCTCCTTGAAGAGCTTGCGGTCCTCGGCCTTGTGAATGGCCTCGAGGGAGGCGCCGATGAGCTTCACCCCGTGTTTGGCGAGGATGCCGCGCTCGCTCAGCTCCTTGGCGAGGTTGAGCGCCGTCTGCCCGCCCATGGTGGGCAAGAGCGCGTCGGGCTTCTCGATCTCCAGGATGCGCTCGCACACCTCCACGGTCATCGGCTCCACGTAGGTGCGCGTGGCCAGCTCGGCGTCGGTCATGACCGTGGCCGGGTTGCTGTTGAGCAGCACCACCTCGATGCCCTCGCTCAAGAGCGCCTTGATGGCCTGGGTGCCGGCGTAGTCGAACTCGCAGGCCTGACCGATGACGATGGGGCCGGAGCCGATGAGGAAGACCTTGTGAATGTCAGAGCGACGCGGCACGGGTGCCTCCAACGAGCAAGAGCTCGAGCAGTGCCTTCTGGGCGTGGAGCCGGTTCTCGGCCTGGTCGAAGACCCGCGATTGCGCGCCTTCCAGCGCCTCTTCGGAGATCTCTTCGCCGCGGTGGGCGGGCAAGCAGTGGAGCACGATGGCCTTCTTGGGGGCGGCCGCGAGCAGCGCCGCGTCCACCGAGTAGCCGCGGAAGGCCTCGAGGCGCTTCTTGCTCTCGGCTTCCTGGCCCATGCTGGTCCACACGTCGGTGTTGATGACGTCGGCGTTCTTCACCGCCTCGCGGGCGTCGTGGGTGACGGTGATGTTGCCGACGCTCGCGTTCGCGTGGGGCGCGTAGCCGTCGGGCGCGGCGATGTGCAGCTGGAATCCGAAGATGCCGGCGGCCTCGATCCACGATTGCGCCATGTTGCTCTTGCCATCGCCCACGAAGGCGATGACGCGATCGTGCAGGGTGCCGAAGTTCTCTTGCACCGTCTGCAGATCTGCCAAGAGCTGCACCGGGTGCGCGCCGTCGGAGAGGCCGTTGATGACCGGTACCGTCGACGCGCTCGCGAAGGTGCGCAGGCGATCGTCGCCGAAGGTGCGGAGCATGATGATGTCGACGTAGCGGGCGAGGACGCGCGCGGTGTCTTGCGGGGGCTCGCCGCGGGCGATCTGGCTGCCCTCGGCGGTGAGCGTGATGACCTGACCGCCGAGCTGACCCATGGCCGCCTCGAACGACACGCGCGTGCGCGTGGACGCCTTCTCGAAGACGAGGGCCAAGGTCTTGCCCGCGAGCGTGGTGTGGGTCTTGCCCGCCTTGCGCTCGGCCTTGAGCTGCGCGGCGCGGGCCAGGAGCACTTCGAGCTCGGTCTTGGTGCAGTCGCCGAGGCGCAAAAAGTGGCGTTTCATGAGGGCTCCGAGAGATGGGCAGCGAGATCGTCGAGGGTCTTCTGTTGGCCGAGCGCGTCGAGGTGTGCGCCCACGCGCCGGGTCAAGGTGTCGAGCTGGGCGGCGATCGCCTCTTTGCCAGTACTCCCCGGCGTGCCCTTGCGGGCCGCGGCGCCGTCGAGGGAGAGGAGCGCCAAGAGCTCGGCGTCGAAGCGCGCATCGACGGCGCGGGCGAAGTCGAGGCTCACCTTGGCGAGCGGCGTCTTGGCATCGCTGGCCTTGCGCACCAGGGCGCCCACCGCGCGATATGCCTGCCGGAAAGGCACGCCGCGCTTCACCAGGCCTTCTGCCAGGTCGGTGGCTTGCGTCGCGTCTTCGGCGAGCGCGGCGCGGGTGCGCTCGGGGTTCACCGTGAGCTCCGGGAGCGCCAGGGCAAGAATGCGGGCGCAGGCGAGGGCCGTGTCTTCGGCGCCGAAGAGGGGCGTGCGGTCTTCTTGCTGGTCGCGGTTGTAGCCGCCCGGGAGCCCCTTCATGGTGACGAGCAGGCTCACCAGGTGCCCCACCGAGAGGCCGCTCTTGCCGCGCACCAGCTCGAACACGTCGGGGTTCCGCTTCTGCGGCATCATGCTGGAGCCGCTGGCGATGCCGTCGCCCAGCTTGAGGAAGCCGAACTCGCCGGTGGAGAAGTCGACCACGTCGGTGGCGAAGCGGCTCGCGTGGATGCCGAAGCGCGCCGCCGCGTAGATGAAGTCGAGGGCGAAGTCGCGATCGCTCACCGCGTCGAGGGCGTTCTCGCTCATGCGCCCGAAGCCGAGCAAACGCTGGGTGCGCGCGCGATCGAGGGGCAACGTGGAGCCGGCGATGGCGCAGGAGCCGAGCGGGCACACGTCGGCGGCCGCCCGCGCGTGGGCGAAGGCCTCCAGATCGCGCGAGAACGCGGTGGCATGCGCCAGGAGCCAGAAGCCGACGGTGACCGGCTGGGCGCGTTGGCGATGGGTGTAGGCCGGCATGGGAACGTCGGCCTCGGCGCGCGCGCGTTCGACGATGGCGGTGACGAGGCCGGCCAGGGCGCGCTCCATCTGGATGCACGCTTCGCGCACGTGCAGGCGCAGGGCGAGCGCCACCTGATCGTTGCGCGAGCGACCGGTGTGCAGGTAGCCAGCCGAGGCGGGCACGGTCTCGCCGAGCCACGCCTCGATGGCCATGTGAATGTCCTCTTCCGGCGGCAGCGCGGGCCGCTCGCGGTAGAGGGTACGGAGCGCGCCGGCGAGGACGCGGGCGTGCTCCGCAGGGACGATGCCGGTCTCGCCGAGCATCGTCACGTGGGCCAGGCTCCCGAGAACGTCCTCGCGAAAGAGCCGGGCGTCGTGCGTGAGCGAGCTTCCGAAGGCGAGCACCTCCGGATGAATCTCGGTGCCGCCCGATGCGTCGGTTTTTGCGATGACGCTCATAGGGCTCAGGCCTTCTCGGTGGTGGTATCGACCGCGCCGCCGTGGAGACGGCTGTACTCGTAGAGCTGCAGGCCCACGAGCTTGATGAAGCCCTCGGCGGCGCGGTGGTCGAACTTGTCGTCCACGCCGTAGGTGCTCATGGCGAGGTTGTAGATGCCGAACGGCGAGGTGCGGCCGATGACCTGGCACGCGCCCTTGAAGAGCCGCACCGTGACCTCGCCGGTGACGAACTTGTTGTGCTCGTCGTTGAAGGCCTGGAGCGCCGCGCGGTAGGGCGAGAACCAGAATCCCTCGTAGATGAGCTCGGCGTACTTCTGGTCGAGGGTGGCCTTCACCTTGTGCGACATGCCCAGAGTGGTGAAGCGCTCCAGATCCTTGTGCGCGGTGATGAGGGTGACCGCCGCCGGGCACTCGTAGTTCTCCCGGCTCTTGATGCCGACGAAGCGGTTTTCCATGAGGTCGATGCGACCGACGCCGTGGAGGCCGGCCAGCGCCGACAGCTGCTTGATGAGCGCGGCGGGGCTCAGCGCCTTGCCGTCGAGGGAGACCGGGAGGCCGGCCTCGAAGCCGATCTTGACGATGCCGGGCTCGTTGGGCGCGTCTTGCCAGCTCTTGGTCCAGGCGAACGCGTCTTCCGGCGGAACCTGGTTGGGGTCTTCGAGGACGCCGCCTTCGATGCTGCGGCCCCAGATGTTCTCGTCGACGCTGTAGGGCGACTTCTTGGTGGTGGGCACTTCGATGCCGTGCTTGGCGGCGTACTCGATGGCCTCGTCGCGGGTGATGTTGCGCTCGCGCTGGGGCGCCACGATCTTGAGATCGGGGGCCAGGCCCTTGGTGGCGAGATCGAAGCGAACCTGATCGTTGCCCTTGCCGGTGGAGCCGTGGGCCACCGCGCTGGCGCCGTGCTTGCGTGCAGCCTGCACCAGGTGCTTGGAGATGAGCGGGCGCGAGAGGGCCGCCGAGAGCGGGTAGATGTTCTCGTAGAGCGCGTTGGCTTGCAGCGCCGGGAAGCAGAAGTCCTTGGCGAACTCCTCCTGGGCGGAGACGATCTCGACCGCGACCGCGCCGGCCTTCCTGGCGCGGGTGGCGATGTACTCGGGATCGCGCGCCTCGCCCACGTCCACGTGGCAGCACACCACGTCGTAGTTGTAATCGGTGGAGAGGATGCGGACGAGAATGGACGTGTCGAGCCCACCCGAGTAGGCGAGGACAATCTTCGGCTTCATTTCAGTTACCCTTTCTTCCAGGTGGTGCGGAGCTTCTCCGCGAGAGTCGCGATGCTGACGCGCTTGGTGGGCGCGAGAAAGATGGTGTCGTCGCCGGCGATGGTGCCCAGCACTTCCGGGAGGCGCGCGCGGTCGAGCATGGAGGCCACCACGGAAGCGGCGCCGGTGGTGGTGAGCACCACCACGAGGGCGTGGCTCTCGCCCACCGAGATGACCATGTCCTTGGCCTGCTCGAGCTCGTTCTCACCGGCCGAGATGGGGGCGCCGGCGATCTCGTAGAAGCTCCCTGCGGAGCCGGTGACGCGACGGGCCTCGATCTTGGCGAGGTCGCGGGAGAGCGTGGCCTGGGTGACGTCGAAGCCGCGCTTCTTGAGCTCACGCCGGAGATCGTCCTGGGTGCCGATGCGCTGCTGGCGAATGATGGCCTGGATGGTCTCCCGGCGCGCCGCGGTGTCGCTGACGCCGCGGGTGGAGTCGTCGGCGTGCGGTATGCCGCTCATCGCTCGCTCCTTTGCACGAAGGTGCCGATGCCGTTGTCGGTGAAGAGCTCGGCCAGCACGCCGTGCGGTACGCGGCCGTCGACGATATGCACGTCGCGCACGCCGCCCTGGAGCGCCGCGGCCGTGGCCTGGGCCTTCTTGGCCATGCCACCGGCGAGACCACCGGCCGCCGCGAGAGCCCGCAGCTTGTCGACGTCGACCTTCTCCAAAAGCTCGCCGCTCTCGAGGATGCCCGGCGCGTCGGCGAGGAAGATGAGCTTCTCGGCGCCGAGGGCGGCGGCCACGCCAGCGGCCACGTCGTCGCCGCTGAGCGAGTAGCTGGTGCCGTCTTCGCCGGTGCCGGTGGGCGAGATGACCGGGACGTAGCCCTGATCGAGGAGCACCTTGATGAGATCGCTCTTCACCAGCGAGAGCTCGCCGGTGCGGAAGAGGCTTGCCTCGAGGTTGGCCTCGGCCTCGGACTCGCTCGCCGGCCGTGCGGTGAGGAGCTTGGCGTCCTTGCCGGAGAGGCCCACCGCGTTCACGCCGCTCTGGTTGAGCAGGGTGACGAGCTCGGTGTTGATCTTCCCGGTGAGCACCATCTCGACCACGCCGCTCTGGTCGGCGCCGCCGCCGAGTCGGGCCAAGGTGCGAGCGATCTCCAGGTCGCCACCGTGCACCACCACCGGCACCAGGCCCACCGAGCGCAGGAGCTTCACGTCGGTGACGAAGGCGTGCTTGAGCGACTCGTTGAGGAGCGCCGATCCGCCGAACTTGATGACGCAGCGCTGGCCCTTGAACTTCGAGATGTACGCGAGCGCCTCGGTGAGGAGCGACACCTTGAACTTGGGGCTGTAGTTGGTGAGCCGGTCGTCCTTCTTCACCCCGCCGTCGGCGGTGGTGACCACCAGGCTGGTGTAGTCTGCATTGATCTTGACGTAGTCGTAGCTGAGATCGCAGCCCCAGGAAGTGGCGCTCCCGTTGCCGTCTTCCAGCACCACCTCCACCAGCACCTCGGGCTCGCGCATCTTGGCGCGGAGCATGGCGCGGTCCACGTCGAGCGGGTGCTTGTCGTAGACCACCACGCCCTGGATGGTGACCTTGGCCCGGTAGGGGTTCACGTCGTAGCTCTGCGAGCCGGCGCGGGCGCCCACGGTGGCGAGGATGCGGCCCCAGTTGGGGTCGGCGCCGAAGAGCGCGGCCTTCACCAGCGACGACCCGCAGATGGCGGTCGCGAGATCCTGCGCGACGGCGAAGCTGGGGGCTCCGGCGACCTTGGTCTCCAGCCGCTTGGTGGCGCCCTCGCCGTCGGCGGCGATGTCCTTGGCGAGCTCCTGCGCCATGTCGCGCACCGCCTCGGCGAACGCCTGGTAGTCGGCGCCGTCCTTGGTGATGGGCGCGTTCTTGGCTTCGCCGTTGGCGAGGGCGAAGACCGCGTCGTTGGTGCTCATGTCGGCGTCGACGGTGAGCGCGTTGAAGGTGGTGGGCATGGCCGACGAGAGCACCTGCTGAAGGAGCGTCTCGTCGATGGCGCAGTCGGTGACGAACACCGCGATCATGGTGGCGAGCTGCGGCGCGATCATGCCGGAGCCCTTGCAGATGGCGGCGATGGTCACGTCGGACTTGCCCACGCGCAGCGATCGCGAGGTCATCTTGATGCGGGTGTCGGTGGTGAGGATGGCCTCGGCGGCGGCCACCGGCGAGACGTTGAGCGCCGCCACCAGGGCCGGCATGGCGGCCTCGATCTTGTGGGTGGGGAGGGGCACGCCGATGACGCCGGTGGACGCGGTGAGCACGCTCGCGCTCTCGATGCCGAGGGCGGCGGCGGCGCACGCTCGCACCGCCAGCACCGCTTCGACGCCGTGGCTACCGGTGAGGGCGTTGGCGTTGCCGCTGTTGATCACCACCGCGTGAATGCCCGTCGCCGGCACCCGCGGCTCGGCGTCGAGGATCGGCGCAGCCTTGGCCTTGTTCACCGTGAAACAGGCCGCGGCCGTGCAGGGCGTCTTGCTGTACACGAGCGCGACGTCCTTGCGCGTGGGCTTGAGCCCCGCGGCGAGACCTGCGAACTGGAAGCCGATGGGCGTTTTCATGGTGCAAACCTCCGGAGGGTGAGGAGCCCCTCCGTTTCCGGAAAGCCGAGGTACCGATTCATGTTCTGCACGGCTTGACCGGCCGCGCCCTTCACCAGGTTGTCGAGGGCGAGCATCACCACCGCGGCGTGGCCGTCGGAGGCGACGCCCAGCACGGTGTGGTTGGTGCCGACCACCTTGCGGAGCGTGACGTCCTCCGGCGCGCCGAGAACGCGCACGAACGGCTCGCCTTCGTAGCGGGCGCGATAGAGCGCAGCGAGCGCGGCGGTGTCCATGCCCGAGCGAAGACGCAGCTGGGCCGTCACCAGGATGCCCCGGCGGATCGGCACCAGATGCGGCGTGAAGGTGACCTTGAGCGGCGCCTTGGTGAGGCGCCGCAGGGCCATCTCGATCTCCGGCACGTGCTGGTGCCTCAGCACCTTGTACGCCCGGGCGTCGTCCGACAGCTCGCCGAAGCTCAGGTCCTCGCGGCTGCTGCGGCCCGCGCCGGTGACGCCGGACATGGCCGAGACCATGAGCGCGTCCTCGTGGACGACGCCCGCTTCCACGGCCGGAGCCAGCGCCAGCGCCACCGCGGTGGCGTAGCAACCCGGGTTCGCCACCAGCGCCGTGAGCGGGCCTTGGGCCCGAAAGAGCTCCGGCAACCCGTAGCTGCCGATTGCATAATCGTCACTGGATGCCTTTTGACCGTAGTGGGCCTTCCAGGCGCCCACATCGTCCAGGCGGTGAGCCCCGGAGAGGTCGATGACGCACGTTTGCGCGGCGCTGCGGATCTTCGTCGCGAGGTCGAGCGAGACGTCGCCCGGGGTGCATAGAAACGCCACGTCCACTTCCCCCAGGTTGCCCAGGGTTTCCTCGGTGGAAGCGTAGGCGCAGGTGACGCTCGCGCCGGTATGCTCGGCGACCGAGGTGCCCGCCAGACGATCGCTCGCGAAGCGCGCTGCGCGTACCCCGGGGTGCCCCCCGAGAATCTGCGTGAGCTCGATTCCGGCGTACCCGGTGGCTCCAAAGACGGCGACGTTTTTCATATGCGAGAGGTTGCATAAATATGCATATGCTGCGCAGTGTCAAGACGGAATCGCGGCCGCCTCCGAAAATTCACATGGATGCCGCGCGGAACTTCCGCGCCGCACACCTGTCCGAAGACCCCATGCGTGCGTGGCTGCTGGCGCTTCCGCTCCTCTCGCTCTCGTCGGTCGTCCGCGCCCCAGCGACGGACCCGCTCGAGCCCGTCGCCCTCACGGCCCTCGACGAAGCGTCGGGCCCCAGTCACACCCTGGCCCTCGGGCGCTTCCGGGGCGAGCCGCTGGCCTTCGTGGCCGACGAGGATCGCGCGGCGGTGCTCACCTTCTCGCTGGCGAAGGAGCCGCACTTCGTGGCGCGCACCGCGCTGCCCAGCAAGCCCTCCAGCATCCGCCGCCTCGGCAGCGGTGAGCTGGCGGTGACGCTTCGCGACCAGGCCAAGGTGGTCTTCCTCGGTGCGTTCGCAGGTGGGCTTCGCATCGTCGCTTCCACCGACGTGTGCGCCGAGCCGGTGTCCACCACCTCCACCGACGACACGCTGTTCGTGGTGTGCGCCTGGGGGCACGCCATGGATACGGTGTCGATTCGCACCCACGCGCGGCTCTCGCGGGTCGACCTCCCACGAGAGCCCCGGGCCGCGGTGCTCGACCAGGAGGGCGAGCACGTATACGTCTCGCACGCGGTGGGCTCCCGCCTCTCCATCGTCGACCGCGCGAGTGGCCAGGTGCGCGCGGAGGATCTCGGGGTTGCCGGGTTGCCTGCACCTCCTCCGCGGGAGGACTTCATCGGGTTCGGCAGCTTCGGCATGAACGATCCCGAGCCGCCTCCCACCGACGAGGCGCACCGTCCGCGCACCGCCACCCAGGGCTTCTCGCTGGCCTTCTTGCCCGCCGGAACCTGGGGGCGCGTCTTCCTTCCCGAGGTGCTGGTTTCCACCACGCCCGCGCCACGCAAAGGTCAGCGGGAAGCTCCGCCCATGCGCACCTCTGGCTATGGCGGCGATCTGTCCGGCGGTATCGCCGCGCGTCGCGGCTCCTCGGTCCCGGCGCTGGCGACGATGCAGACCTACGAGGGCAAGGTCCGGCACGCGCCGTCTACCGAAGTTCGCGGGACCTCCAGCTGTCTGCTTCCGCGTGCCGCGGTGACCACCGGGGATGGGCGCGTGCTGGTGACGTGCCTCGGTTCCGATCGGGTGGTGGAGTACAACGGCCTCGCCGACGACCCGGATGCGCATGTGCGCGGCCTCACCGGCGTCGGGCGCGGGCCCACCGGCATCGCGGTCGTGGGTGACGAGGCGGTGGTCTGGTCCTCCTTCGACCGCGTGCTCACCCGCTTCGAGCTCGCCAGCGGTCTCGAGCCGCGGTTCCAGGTCGCCTCCGACGAAAAGGAGCGCGAGCCCGATCCCTTCGAAGTCGGGCGCCGGCTCTTTCATCGCACCGACTCGTTCAACATCAGCGGCGACGGGCGCGCCTGCGCCAGCTGTCATCCCGATGGCCGCGACGATGGGCTCGTGTGGTCGAGCCCCGATGGTCCACGCCAGACGCCCATGCTCGCCGGTCGCCTGGCCACCACTGCGCCCTTCGGGTGGACCGGCGACGCGGCGACCGTTCGCGCGCATCTCAAGCAGACGTTCGCGCGCCTCGGGGGACGGGGGCTCGACGACAAGTCGCTGTACGCGCTCCTCACCTACGTCGCGAAGATGGCGCCGCCGCCCGCTCCTTCCGCGCCCGCCGCGAGCGAAGCGGTGACCCGCGGCAAGCACGTGTTCGAGTCGTACAATACTGGCTGCAGTGGCTGCCACGGCCCCGGGCGGGGCTACACCGATGGGGAGAAGCACGACGTGGGCTCGGCGGCCCGCGGCGACGCGCAGCGGTCTTTCGAGACGCCGTCGCTCCATGCGGTGGGCGGCACCGCGCCCTACTTTCACGACGGTCGCTTCGCGAGCCTCGACGATGTGCTCCGCCACTCACCGCAGATGGCCGATACCTCGGCGCTCTCGCCCGGCGAACGGGGCGATCTGCTGGCGTTCCTCGAGAGCCTCTGAGGTCTCAGTTGGCGCGTTGCGCGTTGACGCCGAACACAATGCGCAGTCCCCGCTCCTGGACCACGTCGACGACGTCGAGCACGCGCCCGAACGGGGCGTCCTGATCGGCCCGAAGCATCACGATGGTCGGCAGCCCCCCGTCGTGCTCCACGGCGAGGAGTGCTCGCCGGACCTCGTCGATGCCTCGCCGGCTCTCGCCGTTCAACCGCATCGTGCCGTCGGCAACGATTTCAACCGAGACCATCAACGCCGTCGGCGCCAGCGTCTCTCCCCCCTCGGGAGCAATGAGTGCAATGGGGAGCTCCGTCGTGCTCGGGAGGACGATGGTCTTCGAGCGGCGACTCGCACCGGCCGCCAGCAGTAATCTCTTGCCGCCGAATTGCTTCAGCGCGTCCATCGCGTGAATCACGGCGCCCCATGATTGCTCCGGCGGAGCGTGAATCACCACGACCTCGCCCGCCTTGGCGTGTGCGGTCCAAGCGCCTCGCTCGGGAGAGCCTCCGTCCGGCGGCACTTCGATGACCCACTCCCTCCCCGCATCGGGCTCGGCGCGTTTGGCCGCATCGGGTCGGGAGCACGCCCCCAGGGCCATCGCGAAGCACAGGTAGGTCCAGAGGCGAACGCCGAGTCGTGCGGACATGTAGCTGGATGCGTACCGCGCTTCGGCGGGATCTCCGAATCGACGCGCGCAAATTCGTCACGGTTGAGGCGAATTTGCGCGGTTCGTGACGCGAGGCGCCAAGAAACCTCGGGGTTTTTCCGTTGGCGCGCCAGGTGCAGTCGCCCCTCGCATGAACACCAAGGAAGCCATCACCACGGAAGTCGACAAGGGTATCGCGGCGCTGCAGCAGGCGCGCGACGAGGTGAAGCTCAAGCTCCACCTGGCCAGCATGGACGCCAAGGACGAATGGAACAAGCTGGAGCCGAAGATCCTCGAGGCCGAGGCCAAGGCCAAGAGCGCCGTCGAGGGCACCCCGCACTTCTTCGGCGACCTCCTCGAGCAGATCAAGAAGTTCGCCTCCTCGCTCGGCGAAGGCGCGAAGGACAAAGACGAGCCCAAGACGACCCACTGACGAATAGTGCTCAAGGGGCTCGGGCAACACCCGTTCGTCTACGAATGTGAACGAGCCCCTTTCCCGCCGCCATGCCCCCTCCCACAAGACGCTCGTGGTCGTGGGAGAACAGCCCCCGGAAACCCTGAAGACGCTGCGACAGGCCTCGGCCGGCGCAGAGATTCCCACGGAGATGGTGGCCCGACCGGAAGATCTTCCGGCCTGCCTGGCTGCCCACGATCCGCTGGCGGTCATCGTGCGGATGGCGGGCAAAGGCGGCCTCGAAGCGTGCGTGGATGTGCGCGGGCGGTCCTCGCTCTCGCACGTCCCGATTCTCGGGCTCTCCCGCGATTGTTCGGATCTCGACTTCACCGAGCTCTTCAGCACCGGCGGCGACGATCTGGTCAACGAGGACGTGGCCCAGCCGCTGCTTCGGCGCCTGCGCTCGCTCCTCACCTCGCCGGCGCGCCCGCTGGACGAGGCGCGGTCGAAGGGTCGCGCCGTGGTGGTAGGGCCCGATCCGGTCTGGCGCACGATGATGCGGCGCGCGCTCGTGAACGCAGGCCTCGAGGTCGACGTGAAGGAGAACGGACGGGCCGCCGTAGATGCTTCCGCCGACGCCCGTTTCGTCGTGGCGTCCGACGATCTCGACGCGGGTGGAGCCATCGCCTGGGTCAGCGAAGCCCGCGACGCCGGGAACAAGGTCCCGTGGGTCATCGTCGCGCCGCCCAAGCGCATGGGCGCGGTGCGCGCGGCCGCCAAGGTCATCGAGCGCGCCGCGGTGGCCGATGCCTTCGCCCCCACCGAGAACGTGCTCTTCGTGGCCAACGATCTCATCCGCTCCGGCGGCGTCGACAATCGCAAGAGCGCCCGCATGCTCTACGGCACGACCGTGGCGTTCCGCGTGGCGGGGCGCGACAGCGACGAGGTCGGCTTCACCTACAACATCAGCGCCGGCGGCCTCTACGTGCGCACCCTCGCCGCGCCGGAGCAGGGCCAGGAAGTCTGGCTCGAGCTGTGGCCGCCGCGCTCCGAGCGCCGGGTCCGCCTCGCGGGCAAAGTGGCCTGGCGTCGCCCGTTCGGCGCCAACGAAACCGCCACGGTGCCGGCTGGCTTCGGTCTCGAGCTCACCGACGGCCTCTCCGGCGATCTCGAGCGCTGGAGCCTCGGCTACGAAGCCTACGCCCACAGCCTCACCGGCGAACGCTCCACCAAGGCGTCGTAGTCAGCTCTCCGAAGGCGGATCCTCCGAATCACGCGTCGAGCCCCACCGGAGCTTCGCGTCCCTCGAAGGAAACGCTTCGGT
>JABFRG010000758.1 GCA_013141295.1 Polyangiaceae bacterium | reverse complement strand
GGTCAGCTCTGCCTGCTCCGCCTGCGACTCCGGGCTAGGCGCGCCGGAGACCGCTTCCGGCGCCGTATCGTCGGCCACCGGTGGCTGGTTCTTGAGCCCGCGGCGCCGTCGTGCGCACGCGCTTCGCGTGAGCGCGAACACCCAGCTCGTGAGCGACGAGCGCCCCTCGAAGCCGTCCAGGTGCGTGGCTACGTTGAGCAACGTGTCCTGGAGCACGTCGTCGGCGTCCTCGGCGTTCTTGCACATGCGCATGCCGAAGCGGTGAATGGCCGGCGCCAGCCGCGAGAGCAAGAGCTCCAGCGCGACGCGATCTCCGGCACGGGCGCGGTCGACGAGGGGGTCCACGGAGCAACTCTAGGGGCCCGCGCACGATTAATCTATCCGTTCCGACGCCGATCCATCGCCGCCTCCGTCGTTGCGAAATCTCGAGATAGCAGCAGTATCCCGTCGATTTCGCGCCTTGGAGGCCGGCGCGCCTCGACGCCGATCCGAACAGACTAATCGCGCGCGGGCCCCGAGCACGAAATGGCCTCCGCGGCGATGCCACAGTCGGCGCGAACCCTTCCCGGGCCCCACAGGCTCTTACTCCCGGAGGCGCAATCATGCTCGAACACGACGAAATGACCGGCAACTGGCGCGAGATCGCGGGAACCTTCGACGACGCGCTGGCGCGGCTCCCGGAAGCGCTGAAGACCGAAGGCTTCGGCGTCGTCAGCGATATCGACCTCCAGGCCACCTTCAAGGCCAAGCTCTCCGTAGACTTCCGTCGCTACCGCATCATCGGTGCGTGCAACCCTGGGCTGGCTCACCAGGCGGTGACCATGGACCCACGCATCGGCGTCCTGCTGCCCTGCAACGTCGTCCTCTACGAGACGGACCAGGGCAAGGTCGTCATGGGCGCGGTCGACCCGATGCAGACCCTGGGGGGACACGGTCACGCCGAGGCGCTGGCGCCGGTGGCCGCCGACGTGCGTGGCCGCCTGGAGCGCGTTCTCGCCCGGATGCGATGAGGCGTTGCGCGAACCCATCGCCCGCCGCGCTGGCTCCCACCAACACTCGTAAGGAGATATCGATGTCGACCGTAGCCATGACCCAGGACAACTTTTCCGAGCTCGTCGGCCGTGAAGGCATCGTGCTCGTCGACTTCTGGGCCGCCTGGTGCGGCCCCTGCCGCGCCTTCGGGCCCATCTTCGAAGCCGCGTCCGCGCGCCACCCGGACCTCACCTGGGCCAAGGTCGATACCGAGGCGGAGGGAGCTCTCGCCGGAGCCCTCCACATCCGGTCCATCCCCACGCTCATGGTCTTCCGCGACGGCATCTTGCTCTACGCCGAAGCAGGCATGGTGCCCGGCCCCGCGCTCGACGAGCTCGTCCGCAAGGTGCGTGCGCTCGACATGGAAGAAGTGCGCCGCGCGGTCGCCACCGCCAAGGTCGCCTGAGGGGCTGCGTCCGAGCCGCAGGTCGCATACACTCGGGTGATGACCTTCGCACGCGCGTCGCTGGCTCTCTCCTGCTTGGCCTTTGCCTGCTCGGATTCCGCCACCGACCCCCCGGCCGACCCCGATGCCGGGGGAGGCGGCAACGACGCGGCACAAGTCGGCGACGCGGGCCCGGAAGACGCGCCGAGCTCGCGAGACGCCGGCCCGGACGCTACGGCAGTGGGTGCATTATACACATTCACCGGGAGCGGCGACGGCAAGATCCGCGTGTACGCGGTGGACGAGGGCACCGGCGCCTGGACCGCCAAGGGGAGCATCGGCGCGGGCGCCAGCCCGTCGTTCTTGGCCATGGATGTCGCGAAGTCGCGCCTGTACGCGGTGGACGAGTCGGGTGGCAACGTGCTCGCCTTCGCCTTCGACGCCAAGGCCGGAACCCTCGCGGCGCTGGGGTCGCCGGTCTCCTCGCAGGGGGCTGGCCCCACGCATCTGTCGCTCGACCCCACCGGCAAGTGGGTGCTCGTCGCCAACTATACTGCCGGTTCCACCGCGGTGCTCCCGGTCCAGGCCGACGGTTCGCTGGGCGCTGCCACCGACGTGAAGAGCCCCGGTCAGAAGGCGCATCTCGCGATCACCAACCCGAGTGGTGGGTTCGCCTTCGTGCCCTGCCTGGGATCCAACATCGTGGCCCAGTTCACGCTCGACGGCGTGCAGGGCAAGCTCGTCGCCAATACGCCTCCCTCGGTGAGCCCACCGGCCGGAGCGGGCCCGCGACATCTCGCGTTCCTCACGGGCGAGAAGTTCGCCTTCGGCATCAACGAGCTCCAGAGCAGCGTCACCGGATACTCCTTCGACAAGGCGACCGGTCGTCTCGCGGTCCTGCAAACGGTCTCCAGTCTCCCGGCGGGATTCGGCAACGCCAACACCGGCGCCGAGATCGCCGTTCATCCCGGGGGAGGTTTCGTCTACGCGTCCAACCGCGGCCACGACAGCATCGCCACGTTCTCCGTGAACGGTGCCACCGGTGCGCTCACGCTGGTGGGGCACGAGCCCACCGGCGGACAGACCCCGCGCAGCTTCGCGGTGGACCCGGGCGGCAAGTACCTCTTCGCCGCCAACCAGAACAGCGGCACGGTCACCGGCTTTCGCCTCGACGCCGGGAGCGGCAAGCCCGTCGCCCTCGGCGGAGCACCCAATACCGTTCCCAGCCCCACATTCGTGGGCGCCTGGCGGCTTCCCTAGAGCAGCACCACCCGGAGACCCACCAGGAGCACGCTGACGACCCCGCACGCCGCGCCCAGACGCGTGCGTGCGCGGAGGGGACCGAGGGTCTTTCGGGGATCGTGGGTGAGCACGAACAGCGAACCCTCGTAAGCATTCCTCCGGTAGCTCGCCGCCTCTTCTTCGACGGCCAAGACCTCGGGGGCGGCCAGTGCCACCACCGGGAGCACCTCGGCCAGGCGTCTCGCATCTGCGTCGTGGACCAGCCGGATCCCGGCCTCCTCCCCGCGATAGATGCGCCCCACGATTCCCAACCGCGCCCGTTCCCGAAGGGTGCTCGCGCCGAGGCCCAGCCAAGCAACGACGAGCGCTGCCGCCGGCGCCCAGAGGTGCGCACGCGGCGTCAGCGCGGCAGCGAGCCCGGCCGCCACCGCCGCCGCACCGAAGATGGGAACCAGCAGGCGGGTGTCGTGGTCGAAGCCCATGGCGGGGTTGCGGGCAGCGGAGACGACGTGCGTCATGGCCAGCGCGCAG
>JABFRG010001259.1 GCA_013141295.1 Polyangiaceae bacterium | reverse complement strand
CGTTCGAAGACCGAGTGGACAACGTGGTGCTCCGCGGGAGCCTCACCGCGCTCTACGACGATAGCGGCGCCATCACCGGGGCCGTTGGCTACGCCGAAGACGTCACCGAGCGCGCGCGCGCCTCGGAAGCGGCCCTCGAGGCCATGAGCAACCTGGCGCGAGCCCAGCGCGTGAGCCACACCGGCAGCTTCGAGTTCGACTTCACGCCGGAGGGGGCACCGGCTGCGGTGCACCGCTGGTCCGACGAGGCCTATCGCATCTACGGCTACCCGGTGGGCAGCGTCACGCCCACCATGGAGCTGGTGGGGAGCCACGTGCATCCCGACGATCGGGAGGCCATGTTCGCGCATCCGTTCCACACCGACTTCGTTCACGACTTTCGCATCGTCCGTCGCGACGACACGATCCGGCACGTGCGCGTTCGCTACGAGGTGTCGCGCGATGCGACCACCGGGCGACCCCTGAAGGCCATCGGGGCCATCTCCGACATCACCGACCTCAAGGTGGCCCAGGCCGAGGTGCTTCGCCTGAACGCCGACCTCGAGCGCCGGGTCACCGAGCGCACCGCCGAGCTTCGCGCCGCCAACGAGGAGCTCCAGGCCTTCGCGTACGCGGTAGCCCACGATCTGCGCGCCCCGCTTCGCGCCATGGAAGGGTTCAGTCGCGCGCTGGAAGAAGAGTACGAGGCAGCGCTGGGCGCCGACGGCCGCGAATATCTGGGCGAGATCATCGGGGCCAGCCGGAAGATGGACGCCCTCATCGACGCGCTCCTGGCACTCTCGCGCACCACGCGGCCGGACATCCGGCAAGAGCCGGTGGATATTTCCGCGCTCTGTCACGAGGTGCTCCGCGAGCTCTCGGCCACGGAGCCGGCGCGCACCGTCGACGCACGCGTCGAGCCCGGCCTCCGCGTGCGAGGAGACGCCCGCATGATGGCCTCGCTGGTGCGCAACCTGGTGGGCAACGCCTGGAAGTACACCGCCCGCAAGGCCGATGCCGAGATTCGTGTGTTCGCGGAACAACGCGATGGGTCTCGCTGGGTGGTGGTCCGCGACAACGGCGCGGGGTTCTCCATGAGCCACGCCCAGAAGCTGTTCGTCCCCTTTCAACGCCTCCACCGAGAAGACGAGTTTCCCGGCATCGGGATCGGCCTCGCCACCGCGAGTCGCATCGTCTCCCGTCACGGCGGCATCATCGCCGCCGAGGCTGCACCCGGCCAGGGCGCTATCTTTCGCTTTACCCTGCCTTCGCTCGTCGCCGAAAGCTCCCCCATCGAGGAACTGCCCGCATGAACAGCCGCACCGGTCGCATCCTGCTCGTGGAAGACAATCACACCGACGAGAAGCTGACGCTCCGCGCCCTGCGCAAGGTCAACCTCGGCAACGAGGTGGACGTGGTGCGCGATGGGCAGCAGGCCCTCGACTACCTGTTCGGCGAAGGGGAGTTCGAGAGTCGAGCCGGCGCGCCGCTGCCGGTGGTGGTGCTCCTCGACGTGAATCTACCCAAGGTGGGTGGCCTCGACGTGCTGGCGCGACTCCGTCAAGACCCGCGGACCAAGCTATTGCCGGTGGTCGTACTGACATCCTCCGACGAAGAGCGCGACCGTCTCCAGAGCTACGCCACCGGCGCCAATAGCTTCGTGCGAAAGCCGGTTGTTTTCGAGGCCTTCGCCGAGACGGTCGGGCGCCTCGGGGTGTACTGGGTGCTCACCAACGAACCACCGGTCAAAGATTGAAGCGCGCGGGCCGGGAACCTTTGTGCACGTGCACGGAAACCTGGGCGTTCCCGGGGAGTAGCTGTACACTTTCCATGGAAGGTACATGGGTGGGGTAATACGACTCTTGATCGTCGACGATTCGGAGCGCGATGCGGCCGTGGCCGTTCGTGAGCTTCGTCGCGGCGGCTTCGACACCACGCACCACCGCGTGGACACCGGGGTCGCGCTCCGCGCGGCCCTCGACGCGCAGCCGTGGGACGTCGTCATCTCCGACTTTCACATGCCGGAGCTCACCGGGCACGAGGCGCTCCGCATCGTGCGCGAGCGCTCGCGCGACGTTCCCTTCATCGTGCTCTCCGGCGTCATCGGCGAGGAGCTCGCGGTGGAGCTCCTCAAGGCCGGCGCCGACGACTACGTGCTCAAGGACCGCTCGTTTCGCCTGTGCCTTGCGGTCGATCGTGCGCTACGCGACGCCAGTGAGCGGGTGAGCCGTCGGCGCATCGAAGACGAGCTTCGGGCCAGCGAGGAGCGGTTTCGCACGCTCGTCGACTCCATGGACGATCTGGTCTTCACCGTGGATCGATCCGGGAAGGTGGATGGCTTCTACGGCCGCGCGCCCAACTTGCCGGGTGCACCCTCGCGCGGGCTCGGGATGTCGGTGCCCCACCTGTTCGGAGCGGAGCACCGCGCGGTGCACGAGCAGGCGCTGGAGCGCGCCTTTCGCGGCGAGCCGGCGCTCTACGAGTGCGCGACCGAGTCGGCCCGGGGAGCGCGCCACTACAGTGTGCGTCTCTCGGCGCGCCGCAGCCAGAGCGGTGAGGTGGTGGGCTTGGTGGGCGTCGCGCACGACGTGACCGCGCAGAAGGAGGTGCAGGCCCAGCTGGCGGCCGCCGACCGCATGGCCTCGGTGGGCCTGCTGGCGGCCGGCGTTGCCCACGAGATCAACGGACCGCTCTCGGTGGTGCTGGCCAACGCCGACGTGGCGCTCGAGACGGTGCGTGAGGGCGCCGGCATCGCGCCCCCGCTCGACGCGGAGCTCCTCGATATCCAGGAGTGCGCCCACCGCGTTCGGCGCATCGTCCGCGATCTCGGCCTGTTCTCCCGCTCGCCGGAGGATCACGTGGGTCCGGTCGACGTTCGACAGGTGCTCGACGTCACGCTTCGCCTCACCGAGCACCAGATGCGTCATCGCGCTCGCCTGGTGAAGGATTACGGCGACGTTCCCCTGGTGGTGGCCAACGATGCGCGCCTCGGCCAGGTGTTCTTGAATCTCATCATGAACGCCATCCAGGCCATTCCCGAGGAGCGCACCGACGACAACGAGGTACGCCTCTCGACGCGCACCGGCGCCGACGGCAGCGTCGTGGTAGAAGTGAGAGACACCGGCGCGGGTATGAGCGAAGCGGTGCTCGGTCGACTCTTCACGCCCTTCTTCACCACCAAGCCGGTGGGCGTCGGAACATGCGGGCCTCCGGGAAGCGTGACCC
>JABFRG010000618.1 GCA_013141295.1 Polyangiaceae bacterium | reverse complement strand
CGCACTCCTGCTCGTAGACCATGAGACGCCCACGCGATTCACCATCGTGCGCGATCTGCTGTCCCTTTCCGCAGTGACCGGCCTCCCGTATCAAGCTGCCACCACCACCGGGACCGTCGCCGTCGCCAAGTGGGGCCGGGTCACGCTGCTCTCGCCGCGCGCTTCGCACCATGGATACGCGTGGCTCGACACCATCACCCACGAGCTCACCCACCTGGCGATCACCCGCGCCACCGTCGACCGCGCGCCGCTCTGGCTGCAGGAAGGCCTCGCCAAGCGCGAAGAGGTCCGCTGGCGCGCCCCCAACGTGTTCGACGAACGCCCTTCCGCTGACGCCATCGCCGCCCGCGGCATCGAGCTCCACCTCGACCTGCCTCTGGACGGTCTCGGGCCCTCCATCGCCATGCTCCCCAGCGCCGATCAGGCGATGGTGGCGTTCTCCGAGGTCACGAGCTTCATCAAGTTCGTGGCGACCAACGCCAAGGACGAGTCGATCGTGAAGTTCCTCCGGGGGCTCCGCGAGAAGAAGACCGTCGACGAGGCGCTCCTAGGCGCCACCACAATGGGCCTCAAGACCTGGGAGGCGCGTTGGCGACAGTACCTTGCGGTCCGGCCCCGAGAGCCCATCCCCGCCGCCTATGGGCTCGGCGGCGCAGGCGCGAACAAGAGCTTCAAGGATCTCCGGGAGCGCGCACGGCTCGGCGAGCTCCTCATCGGGCGCGGCCACTTCGAGACTGCCCAGCGCGAGCTCGACTACGTTTCCGCCGACGGCAAGGACGATCCCCGGTACCGCTACCTGCGCGCGCGCATCCTCGAAGCAAAGGGCGATCGCGACGCCACCCTCCACGTGCTCGGCGAGCCCCGCGATCTCCTCATGTCCTACGGCCCTTTCTGGGCCATCCGCGGCCGCGCCCTCAGCGACAAGGAGCAGGCCGAGGTGGCCTACGCCGAAGGCGCCGCCGTGGACCCCTACGAGCTCGAGATTGCCTGCCGCGTGCTCGACAGCGAGGCGCTGAAGCTCCCCGCCCCGAGCCCCCTCTGCGCCGCGGCGCGCACCCGACGGGAGCCCGAGCTGGGCAAAGACTGACCACGCACGCGAGACGGAAATGTCCGCTGCTGCATCCACTCTCGGACGGCGTCGGTGCGTGTCATTCGGCACCGAATCGCGGCCCCCGCAGCGGTCCCT
The DNA here is from genome assembly GCA_013141295.1 of Polyangiaceae bacterium. Lineage (GTDB taxonomy): Bacteria > Myxococcota_A > Polyangia > Polyangiales > Polyangiaceae > JABFRG01. The sequence continues at coordinate 2,019 of JABFRG010000618.1, read as the reverse complement.
TCCGGGATTCTCACCACGTCGCGCCAAAGTACGCGGCAGTACTGACAAAAAACTACATCGTCACTTCAAACGAAGGCACCCGATCACGTCAACCTGACGTTGACCACCCCACTCGGCCTTCGTAGCATCGAGTACCCTCGCACGGTTATCGCGCGATCCCCCACGAACGTGAACTTCCCGAGCATCTGCGTGCCGTTTCCCTTCGCCCTCTGGACCCGATGACCGCGCTCTCCTTTGCCGCCGCGCAGTTGCTCCGCGTTTTGCCACGCGAGAAAATCAGTCGCGCCATGGGGCGCCTCGCCGACAAGCGATGGCCTCAGCCCGTGGGGCGCACCGTGGTAGACGCCTACTGCAAGCTCTACGGTATCGATCTCGACGACTACGCCCAACGCGATTGGCCGTCCTTCGATTCCTTCTTCACCCGCAGTCTGCGCAACGGGGCGAGGCCCCTGGCTCCCGCCGAGGACGTCGCGGTTTCGCCGGCAGATGGGCGCCTCGAGTCGCTGTCTCGCATCGACGACGCGAGCACGTTCCTCGTGAAGGGCGCCCTTACAGCACGCACGAGCTCCTCGGGGAAGATGCGCCGCGCTTCGCCGGCGGCGCCGGGTGCGTGGTGTACCTCTCGCCCCGCGACTATCACCGGGTGCACTCGCCGGTGACCGGCACCATTCGCAAGGTCCACTCCATGCCGGGGGACTACTACCCGGTGAACGCCATCGGCCTGCGCCACGTGCCGAACCTGTTCGTCCGCAACCGCCGCGTCGCCATCTTCGTCGACACGCCGGCCGGGCAGGTCGCGGTGGTCATGGTGGTGGCCATCGTCGTCGGTCGCATCACCGTCACCGGCATCGACGCCTGGGACGTCCCCATCGGGACCCACGAGCTCTCGCTCCACGTGGCGCGCGGCGACGAGCTCGGAATCTTTCATCTCGGCTCCACGGCGGTCGTGCTCTTCGAGCGCGGGTGCTTCGATCGCTGGCTCAGCGCGGAAGGCCCCATTCGCTTCGGCGCGCCGCTCGTGGCCGGGAGCCCTGCATGAGCGACGAGCGCCACGGCGACGGCCCGCACGCGGCACCTGGCGGAGGCCAGGGCGTCGTGAAGGAGCCTACCGCGCGCATGGCGCCGGTGCGGGAGCCCGCGCCGCTCTCCGTGGATGACCTCTCGCTCGAGGATACCGGGAGCGGCAACGCCATTCCCGTGGCCGACGCGGTCTCTCCCGACGCGGTCGACGGCCGCAAGACGACCAAGCGGCGCGCCAAGATGACGCTGCGCATTCCCGACGACGAGATCGCCCGACCCCAGACGCCGAGCGCGTCGCCGATGGCGCCCCCCACCGCGCCGATCATCTCCACGGCGCCGCCCCGCGGCCTCTCGCAGCCTCCGATCCAGGCGCAGCGCATCATCAACATCGGCGAACCGGAGCCGATCGACCTGCGGAACATCGACCCCGAGTCCACGGTGAAGATCGATCGCTGGCGCGACACGCCCGATCTTCCGCCGAGCCCGGAGGACAGCTGGACTCCCTACCAGCCCACGGTTGCCGATGGCCCGCCGGTGGCGAAGCCGCTTCCGGCCGCCGGACAGCCCGCAGCGGGCGTGCCCGCAGTGCTCCGCGACGCGCCTCCACCGCCGAAGCTCGACCCCAAGGAGCCGGACCCGCGCTTCGATGCCATCGAGCGGCTGGAGCGCCTCGACGAGGGCTCGGTGACCCGCATCCAGACCGCCGAGGCGCTGGCCGTCGACGACGACGCGCGGCCGCTCCCGCTCGTGGCCCAGCGCAGCGAACCGCCGCCCCTGGCGCGTCTCCGCTCGGTTCCGCCGGAGACGCCGCGCACCGACCCGCCGCCGGCGTATCGTTCCGATCCGCCCCCGGCTTATCGCTCGGAGCCGCCGCCGGCACCCGATGCAGCACGCACCGATCCGCCTCCGCCGGACGTCAGCCGGACCGATCCGCCGCCCGCCGGTCGGCCCAGCGATCTGCCGCCGCTGCGCGATCCCCGGCAGACCATGCTCTCGCCC
>JABFRG010000587.1 GCA_013141295.1 Polyangiaceae bacterium | reverse complement strand
CGAAACAGGGGAGGAGCGGGCGTTTCAGCACGGGATCACGAGTGGGCGCCAACATAAGGCCGCGGCGAAAACCCGCAACACCGCCTCGGCATTCGCCTGGAGCTCGGCCGCGTTTCCGGAAAGGTGATCATGGTTCAGCGCCGGAAGAGGTCGAGGACCATCGCGTGGTCCGGCGCGTAGGCGGGGACCATCGCGTGCACGTCCGGCTTTCGCAGCGCGCTCACGCCGGCCACCGCCACCGCCAGCGCCAGGGGCGGCCCCACGAACGCGAGAAAGCGGGCGCGGGTGAATATGGGCTGCGCCGCGAACAGGCAGGCGAGGAGGAGCGCCGCGGCGTCGACCAGGGCAACGCCATAGGAGCTCGGCAGCGAAGTGCCGAGGCCGCGCCCGACCCGCACCACCGAGAGCCCCAGGAGCCCGACGAACGCGAGCACCGCGAAGACGGCGAAGATGCGCTGGGCGATGACGCTGCGATCCCCGAGCGCCAGGGCCATCCGACGCGCGGCCAACGCCGAGACACCGGTGCTGGCGAGCGTGAAGAAGGCGAAGGTGACGCCGGCGAGCGCGTGGTGGTGCGTCGTTGCCCGGAGCGCCGCTCCGAAGAACACGTCGAAGCCGAGCACCAGCGCCAGCCAGATGAACAGCCCGCCGGTACGCACCCAGGGGCCGCCGGGCCCTCCACGAAGGCCGAACCGCGCGGCGCGAAAGACCATGACCAGGACCAGGGCCGGACCCAGCGTGAGCGCCGCCAGCGCAGCCCAGGAGAGCCAGAGCGAGGCGCCGTGCTCTCCACCGCTGCGCACGCGCATCATCGCCGGGATGGGCGCGAGGACGGCCCCGAGGGCTCCTCCCGCCACGAGGGTGCCGAAGCGAGTGCTCCAGGAAAGCTGTGCGTCACCCTGCGGTTCCACACGCCGGTCTTACCAAGGAATCGAGGGAAACGGCACCTTTCCGGGACGTTGCGCTGGGAAGCGAAAAAAACGACGGGGGCTGGGGCGGGGCGCCACGGGAAGGCGGTTTTTCCCGGCTCCGGCCCGGTTCGCCGCAAACTGGGCCACTTTCTACGACCCATGATACCGCCTCGAGAATGAGCGAACACGAGGATCGAGAGTTTCCCCTCGGCGCGGCCCGCGCTGGCTTCGTGGCTTCGGTGCGGCGCAAGGCCACTGCCATGCGCGCCCTTCTGCCGGAAGTCTCGCAGACCCCCAAGCGCGACGAGCTTCGGCGCAAGCTGCACGCGCTGGGCAGCGGTGCTCGGTCCCTCCACCTCGACGCCCTCGAGCGCGCCGTCTCCGACATGATGGGTCGCCTCGACCGTACGCCCCGCGAAGGGGTGCTGGTGGCCGCCGACGTGGAGGTGCTGGAACGCACCCTCGCCGAGCTGCCGGCGCTGGCCTGGGGACGCGAGGACGTCCGGGTCACCGCCGAGCGTGCCATCGTGGCCTTCGGGGAGCCGCAGTTTCTCGGTGATCTCGGCCCCAACGTCGACTGCGAGCGGACCCTCGATCGGGCGGTGGCCTTGGCCCGCGCGCGGGAGCTCTCCATCGACGCGCTGGTCATCGACGCCGACAGCGACGGCGCCTTCGAGTTGTGCGCCGATCTCCTCGACGACGAAGTGACGCAGGACCTCACGGTCATCGTGGTGGGCGCCTTCGGGATGCCCGGTGACGACGCGCGGTTCATCGCCCTGGGCGCTCGCTTCGTGGTGAACAAGCCGCTCGACCGGATCGGCCTCAAGGAGCTCCTCGACGAGGCTTTGGCGCCGCCCATCGCGGTGTCGCCCTTCGGCGCCGAGCTGGGCACGCCGTCTCTCGAAGAGCTGAGCACGCGCCTGGGCGAAGAGCTCCGGCGCGGCCTCCTCGCGGTGGGGCGCGCCGCCGATCGCGAAAAATCGGTTCCGCTGGGCGAAGGCGTGGAAGTGTACGCCGCGCTCTGGGGCGCCATCGCACGCATTCGCGAAGTGGTCGCTGCCAAGACCAAGGGCGAGCTGACCTTCACCGACCCCGGGCCTTACGGCGCCGTCGCCATGGCCCCTTCGCTCGAGCTCGACACCGAACGCTCCATGCGCAACCGCAGCACCCGCCGCGGCATGGGCTCGGAGGACGTTCCGCTGGCCGGCCGCCGCATTCTCGTGGTGGACGACGACCCCGGCGTCACCTGGTTCATGGCCGACCTCCTGCGCTCACAGGGCTGCCTGGTGGACGAAGCCCTGGACGGCGAGCAGGGCCTCCTGCGCGCCTACGCGGCGGCTCCCGAGCTGGTCATCAGCGACATCTTGATGCCCAAGCTCGACGGACCCAGCCTCTGTCGCGCCCTCGGCCGCGACGTGGTTCTGCAGCACACCCCGGTGGTGCTGCTTTCCTGGAAGGAAGACCTCATGCAGCGGGTCCGCGAGCTCGGCTCGTCGGCCAGCGCGTTCCTCCGGAAGGAGAGCGACGTGCGCGCCGTGGTGGCGCGGGTGCAAGAGGTTCTGCGGCCCCGGGCTCGGCTGGAGGCGCGTTTCGTCGCCGGTGGTCCGGTTCGCGGACGTCTCGACGGCTTCACGGTTTCGGCGTTCGTCGACATGGTGCTGCGCTTCCGCGGCGACGTGTGCATCAGCATTCGCGACGCGGCCTTCCTCTACGAGCTGGAGATCCGTGGGGGTGCCCCGCGCAGCGCGGTGCGCTCTTCCGGCGACGGTACCGTGCTCTCGGGCATGAACGCCTTCCGCGCCCTGCTCGGCGTGTCGAGCGGTCGCTTCTCGGTGGAAGACCGCAATAGCGCCATCGAAGACGAGCTCCAGGGCTCCTTCCGCGAGCTCTCCATGGTCATCGTCTCCGAGCGCCGCGCGGTCATCCACGCGCTCTCCGAGGATCGCCTGGTGGAGGCGGCCGCCATGGACGTGCACGACGAGCGTTTGCGCGACGTGCTCCGCGGCATGCCCGCCCGCACCGGCGTCATCGCCGGACGCATTCTCGCCGGCGCCTCGCCGCGAGAGCTGCTCCTGCGCGATCGCATCGACCCCAGCGAGCTCCTCGACGTGCTGCTGCACCTCGCGCGTCGCGGCGCCATTCTCTCGGTGCGCACCGCCGAGGGGCACGAGCTCTCGGTGCCCATCACGCTGCCCCACTTCGACCTCGCCGAGGAGACGCGTCTCTCGCGCAGGCCGCCCCCGGTGGCTGCAGACTCCAGCGAAACGCCGGATCCCGATGGCATGGCGGTGCTC
>JABFRG010001164.1 GCA_013141295.1 Polyangiaceae bacterium | reverse complement strand
CAAGCATGGGCTCTGCTTGCCGCGACGTACCAGAGCGAAGTTCACGTGCTCGCCAACGTCGTGGACATCACACCCAAGCCGCCACGGAAGACGAGAAGGCGGCCGCCACGATGAGGTCTACACCCATTCGTCAGCTGCTCACCCAGATTCTCTCCTCCGACCCGGAGATCGAGGTAGTGGGCAGTGCGCCGGACCCGGTGGCCGCGCGGGAGAAGATTCGCACGCTGTCGCCCGACGTCCTCACGCTCGACGTCGAGATGCCGAAGCAGGATGGGGTCACCTTCCTCTCCCAGCTGATGCAGAGTCACCCGATGCCGGTGATCATGATCTCGTCGCTCACCGAGAAGGGCTGCGAGACCACCCTTCGCGCGCTGGATCTCGGCGCCGTCGACTTCGTCACCAAGCCCAAGATCGACGTATCGCGCGGCACCGTGGACCTGGGCCACGAGATCATCTTCAAGGTCAAGGCGGCTTCTCGCGCACGCATGCGGGCGCGCCCCAGAGCGGCAGCCCCCAGCGCAGCCCAGGCGACGGTACCGCACGCGATTCCTGCGGCGCCCGCCACCGGAATGCGCCTCAAGACCACCCAGCGTATCATCGCCATCGGCTCCTCCACCGGCGGCACCGAGGCCTTGCGCGAGATCCTCACCAAGCTTCCGCCGGACGCCCCGCCCATCGTGGTCGTACAGCATATGCCGCCGGTCTTCACCCGGCAGTTCGCCGAACGCCTGAACGGGCTGTGCCGGGTCCGGGTACGCGAGGCCAAGAGCGGCGATGCACTCTTGACCGGCCACGTGCTCATCGCCCCCGGCGGCGATTCCCATCTGGAGATCGTGCGCAGCGGCGCCGCCTACGGCGTGGTGCTCGTGCCCGGGCCGCCGCTCGGTCATCACCGGCCCGCGGTGAATATCATGTTCGACTCCTGTGCGCGCGCGGTGGGCCCCAACGCCACCGGCATCATTCTCACCGGAATGGGCGCGGACGGCGCCAAGGGTCTTCTGGCGATGCGCCGCGCAGGTGCGCGCACGATCGCCGAGCACGAGAGCACGTGTATCGTTTACGGAATGCCCAAGGAGGCCATCGAGTGCGGTGCGGCGGAATACATCATTCCGCTCGACCGCATCGCCGCGGCGCTCATGGGCAATCTGCCGGACGTCCGCAGCGCCTGAGCGTAGTCCGCTGAAGGTCAGCATTCGTCGAGGGCAGCCAGAATGGTCGCCCGAAGCGACGACGTGCGCGCGAGCGGGCCACCGAGGGGGTGTCCCATTTCTACTCAAGTCGCGCCTCCGCAGGGCCGTTCGAGAGAAGCGGGGTCGGTTCGTGCGCGCACGGGCACCTTCAACAAGGGGTACGCTCAATGATTAAGTGGTTTTCGAACCTCAAGACGACGACGAAGATGATCCTGTCGTTCGGCTTGGTTCAGCTGATGCTGCTGGTGGTCACGCTGGAGGCCAACGCCACTGCCAGTGCGATGAAGGCCAGCCAGGAGGCCACGTTCTCCATCGACCTCAAGAGCGTCGAGGCGGCCCAGCAACTCTCCATATCCCGCCTCAAGATCGTGCGCCGGATGCGCGACGCCATCATCTTCGTCGACCCGGCCAAGATCGATGCGTCGATGAAGGAAGTTCACGCAGGCGACAAGGCCTTGTTGCAGCAGTTCGACGAGCTCGACCGCATGCTGACGGACGAGGCGAGCCACCGCGACATCACCGAGCTCAAGCGCATCCACGATACCTGGTGGCCTGCGGTTCTCGCGGCGGTGGCGGCTTCGCCCCGCGGCGAGGACGACGGCGATCCCGATAAAATGTATGCCGCCCTCGACCAGTCGGTGGTCCAGGGGGCGTCCATGGATGCCCGTATTCAGAGTATCGTCGACCACGCCCGCGCCACCGCCCAGGCCCGCGCTGTCACCGGGACCCTTCAGTTCGAGCGCAATCGGATGCTCGGCATCCTCACCGGGTTTGCCGTCCTCCTGGTGGGCATTCTGTGTACCTATCTCATTCACCGGGTCGTCTCGGTGCCGCTCCGGAAGTCCGTCACGGTCCTGGAGCGCGTCGCGGGTGGCGATCTCTCGGCTCGCTTCGAGCACGACACACGAGACGAGATCGGTCAGATGGCGAGTGCCCTCAATGCGTCACTGGAGGCGGTGGTGGCGACGCTCACGAGCGTTCAGGCCACCTCGGTCGACGTCTCGGCGGTGGCGGCACAGCTCGCCGCCAGCGCCCAACAGATCTCCGGCGGAGCACAGGAGCAAGCTGCGAGCCTCGAGGAGACCGCGGCGAGCCTCGAAGAGATCAGCTCCACCGTCAAACAGAACACCGACAACGCGCAGCACGCAGCGCAACTGGCCAGTAGCTCGCGCGAGTCGGCGGAGCGTGGTGGCCGCGTGGTCGAGGCGGCGGTATCCGCCATGAACGAGATCACCAAGTCGTCCCGCAAGATCGCCGACATCATCACCACCATCGACGAGATTGCATTCCAAACCAACTTGCTGGCGCTCAACGCCGCAGTGGAAGCGGCGCGGGCGGGAGAACAAGGTCGAGGGTTCGGTGTCGTTGCCGCAGAGGTTCGGTCGCTGGCCCAGCGGACCGGCGGCGCTGCCAAAGAGATTCGCTCGCTCATTGCCGACTCCTCCAGCAAGGTCGAGGCAGGCACTCATCAGGTGAACCAGTCGGGGCAAACCCTCGACGAGATCGTCAAATCGGTAAAGCGAGTCACCGACATGGTGGCGGAGATCGCGGCGGCGTCCCGCGAACAGATGACCGGCGTGGAACAAGTGAACACCGCCGTCATGCAGGTAGACCAGGTCACGCAGCTCAACGCTGCGCAGACCGAGGAGCTCTCGGCGACGGCCAGGTCGCTCTCCGAAAAGGCGGAAGACCTATTGTCTCGAGTCTCCAGGTTCGAGCTCGGCCACGGCACGGCCGCGGCCGCCCCGGCACGGGCGGTCCGCCCGACGCCCGCCAAACGACGGGCACTGGTGGCGGTGCCGCCGGTCGCACGCGCGGCGGACGCTCCGGCCAAGCTCAAGGTCGCCAACGGTTACGAAGAATTCTGAGAGGAACGGTCATGAACGTCATCGTCGTGGAAGAAGTGGCGGGGGAGTACGCGGCATTGGGCACGATGCTCCGTGAGGATGGTCGTGCGACCAAGCTCGCGCGCATGATTCCCGGCCGCGAGATCGAACTGGCGGACGCAGCATGAG
>JABFRG010000721.1 GCA_013141295.1 Polyangiaceae bacterium | reverse complement strand
GGTCACGTGTCCATCGTCGAGAAAGAAGGCGTTCATCGGTCCTCCGACAGCTTTTCGACCAGGTGCGCGCGGCCCCGCGCAATCCAGGTGGCCACGGTGCCCAGGGGAACACCCAGCCGCCGCCCGATCTCCGCGTACTCCACGCCCTCCACGTGAAAGAGCAAGAGGGCCTCTCGCTGACGCTCCGGCATACCGGCCAGCGCCATCGACACTTGCAAGAGCTCGCGGCGCTTGGCCACCTGCGTCTCCGGCGACGGGCCCGCCGCCGGGACGTCGTGACGCGTCTCTTCGCCGTCCAGGGGCTCGTTGCGCGCCCGGCTCCGCTTGCGGGCGCGAATCTCGTCCAGGGCCACGTGCCGCGCGATGCCCAGCACCCAGCCGCGAAGGGCGTGGGGCTCTCTCGCCTCCGTGCGATGCTCCACCGCGCGGCGCAATGTCTCTTGTACGCAGTCGTCCACGTCCGGGCTCCGTTCAGGAATATGTAAAATGCACGCGATGGCGCGCCGTGCCGGTGCCTCGAAGGCGGCCAGCTCGGCCCGCAGCGCGAAGGCCGCCTCGTTCGACGTCGAGGCGACCGCGGATGCAGCGGCCGGCAGCGCGACGTCGGGGCTCGAACGGAAGGTGGACATCAACGCTGCGAACATCTTCGAACTGCCAGTCGCCGCGCTTCCACGGAAATTTCAGGCAATTCGCAAGTGCTCGTTCTTGAAAGGAAATCTCCCCGTCCTTGGGGGAGGAGCCGCTCAAACCGTGAGCGTGACGCGCCGGGAGCCGAGCGGGCCGGCCTCCACCTCGACCACGTCGCCGGGCTGGAGAAAGTCGCTGGAGCCCACGTACGCGCGGTACGCAGCGCCGAGCCGACCGATCCGGTTCAAGAACAGGTTCGCCAGGCGGCGCTTCCACGCGGTCACCTGAAACGCCACGCCGGCCGGTGTGCCGGTGAGGATGACGTCGCCGGCGTCGAGCTCGCCGCTCCGCTCCGCGCACACCTCGAGCATGGTGGGCAGCGAGTACACGAGATCGCGCGAACGCCCGGTTTGCCGGCTGCGTCCGTTGACGTAGGTGACCAGCGGGAAGTCCGGCATCACCGCCGGCGTTCCGTGCGGCACCCACATGCGCGGCGACACCGGCAAGAAACCGGGGAAGCTCTTGGCGCCGCGCCAGAACGCCAGCGGATCCACCGCGCCCTCGCCCAGCACCTGGATGGACCGCGCGGTGAGGTCGTTGGCCACCGCGAAGCCCACCCGCGGCAGCTTGCCGTGACCGAACTCGCGGCTGGTGATGCGCTCCAGCACCACGATGGCGATCTCGCCCTCGTAGTCCATCATCGGAAGCAGCGGGCCCAGCTCCTCGCCCACCCGCGCCGCGATGTCGGGCTCGAGCGTGCGGAGGCGCTGCGCCAGGTCCGCGCTGGAGGGGATGCGAACCGCGTCGCCGTGCGGCAGCCAGCTCGCGACGTCCTTGGAGAACACGATGGGCGGCGCGCCGCGGCCGCTGCCGGTCTCGCGAATGTGGTCCTCATAGCTGAGGCCCAGCGCCCAGATGCGGGAGGGGCGCTCCGGGACCGGGAGCAGCTCGCCGAGGCCTGCGTGGAGCTCGCTCGTCTCGCTCACGACTCGGCCTCCCAGGGAATGTAGCGCACGTCGGGGAACGGCTCGAGGCCGTGGAACTCCAGGGCGGTGGTGTGCCGGGAGGTGAGCCGCTCCTCCACACGCCAGGCGGCGAGCGGCGTCGGGCGCCGGAGGTTCTCCACCACCGCCGAGGCGATGTCGGAGTGGGCGATGTACACGTCGTGCCCGGCAGGATCGCGATAGATGTATCCTACCATCGATGCCGGATCGCAGTAGGCCCGCACCAGCACCGACTCCAGGGGCCCGCGGCTGCGCACCTCGACCACGTGCGGCAAGGGCTCTCGCAGGGTGGCGCCCAGGGCCTGGGGGAGGCCCCGGCGATCGATACCGCGGGTGCTGGTCTCGAGCCACACCGACGTCGCCAGCGGCGTGCGCATGCCGAGGGCCGTGCGTTGAAAGCGCCCGGCGATGATCTCCATGCGCGCGGAGGCGTCTTCCTCGAAGGCGCCGCAGTAGACCCAGCGCAGATCGTCCAGACGTCGCTCGCCGTACAGGTGCATCTGCACGCCGATGCCGTCGTCGAAGGAGAGCGTCTCGCCGTCCACGGTGAAGGTGCCGGAGAAGCGTACGCCGTCGTTGGCGTGGCGAGACCGGGTGGGCAGGTGGAGCGCGTGCACCAGCCAGGGCGAACGCCGCACTTCTTGCGGGGCCGTCTCGAACTGCAGGTCCCAGGAGAGGGAACGGCCGTCGCTCGCCACGGTGCCCTTGGTGTGGCCGTTGGAGAGCTCGGCGCCGTCGATTCGGATCTTCAGCCGGTCCTTGGGGCCGCGCTCGTAGGTCTCGATGGCGCGCACGGCCTTGCGCGCCACGGCCTTCTCGCCGCGATGCGCGTCGAAGGCGGCAGCCCACACGATGGCTCGCGACGGTTCGGCGGCACTCCCATCGGTACCCGGCGCCGGCGCATCGGTGGTGAAGCGTACCCAGAAGGCGCGACCGGCGGAGGGCACGAACACCACGAAGAACCAGATCTCGAAGAACCCCGCCTGGCCCCGCCACCGCGGCAAGTTCGCGCGCTCACTCGTTTGCACGCGGCGACCCTAGCATAGTCAGGGCTTCTTCCGGGACCCCACGGTTTGCGTGAGCACCGAGCCGACGATGAAAGCGCCGCCGATGGCCGCCGACACCGTGGGGTGCTCGCCGGTCACCAGGAACACCCACAGTGGGTTGATCACCGGCTCCACCGTGGCGATGAGCGAGCTCTCCACCGCGCGCAGGCGGCGCACCGCGATGCCGTAAAGAATGTAGGGTACACCAATCTGGAAGGTGCCGAGGAGCGCCACCACCAGGAAGCCCACGGCGGTGTCCGGCGGGTGCGTCACCATCTCGCGTGCGCCCACCAGCACCGCAAGCCCGTTGCCGAGGGTCATGGCCGCGATGGGCGCCACCTGCGCCAGGCCGCTCTTGCCCGTGGCCACAAGCTCGCGTTCCTCGAGGCGCAGCAGGATGGGCAGGGCCCCGAAGCCGAAGCTCGAGAGCAATGCCACCAGGTTGCCGACCTTTCCCTGCGGGTCGATTTCGGTCCAGAAGAAGATGGCCATCCCCACCACGCAGCCGACGATGGCGAACCAGTCCCAACCG
>JABFRG010000380.1 GCA_013141295.1 Polyangiaceae bacterium | reverse complement strand
TTCGGGCGTTTCCGCCTTCTGACCGGCGGCTGGCGCGCGATGGTAGTAGCGCTTGAACTCGCCGTCCTCGAGGGCGCAGGTACCGAAGACCTTGTCGTCGGCGCAGGGCTTTTCCTGGAACTTCCCCTTGTAGCCCTCGCAAAGCGTGCGGTGCAGCACGAGGTCGCTCTTGGTGTAGTCGATGCACACGCCGAGGGTATCCACCTGGTCGCAGCTCTCGAGCACCTTGGGCGGAGGCGGCGCGGCGTCCACCGGCCCCGCGTCGGCGCCCGCGGCCTGGGGCTTCTTGCAGCCGGCACCGAGGGTGAGCACCAGGAGGGCCAGAGCGAGGCGACGGGCGGGGAGCTGGGGGAGACGCATCGGCGGCCATCCTACCCTGCCCCTCTGCGCCGTGCTAGGCACTACGCCCCACTGGCGGCAGAGCTCGCCGGACGCCCTATGAAGTACTTCATTCACACGTTTGGCTGCCAGATGAACGTCCACGACTCGGACCGCATGGGCGAGGTCCTGCGCGGGCACGGGTTCGCGGAGGCGGAGTCCCTGGAGGGCGCCGACGTCGTCGTCTTCAACACCTGCAGCGTCCGAGAAAAGGCCGAGCACAAGCTGCGCAGCGAGGTCGGCAAGCTCGTGCCCCTGAAGGAAGCCCGGCCGGAGCTGGTGCTGGTGGTGGCCGGCTGCGTGGCGCAGCAAGAGGGCGAGAAGCTCCTCGGGCGCATGAAGCACGTGGATCTCATCGTGGGCCCCGACAACATTCCCGAGCTGCCGCGGCTCATCCTGGAGCAAAAGGCCGGGGCCATCCCCATGGCGCGCACCGAGTTCGATCTCGCGGCGCCCACCTTTCTCTCGGCGGTGCCCCAGCCGGGCAAGGCGCCGGTGTCGACCTTCGTCACCACCATGAAGGGCTGCGACGAGCGCTGCTCCTTCTGCATCGTGCCCCACCCGCGGCAGCGAGCGCTACCGCCCGTACCGGGAGATCGTGGGCGAGGTGCAGCGCTGGGTCGAGGCCGGGGTGCGCGAGATCACCCTGCTGGGGCAGACCGTCGACAGCTACCAGGACGCCGACCTCCCGCCGCCGGAGACCGGCGACCCCGACGAGAGCCAGTTTCCGCACCTGCTCCGGCGCATCGCCCAGGACGTCCCGGGGCTCCTGCGGCTCCGCTACACGAGCCCCCACCCGCGGCACCTCACGCCTTCGTTGGCGCGGGCCCACGCCGACCTCGCGGTGCTGGCGGAGCACGTGCACATGCCGGTGCAGTCGGGCAGCGATCGCATGCTTCGGCGCATGATCCGCCGCTATACGCGTGCAGAGTACATCGAGCGCGTTCGACGGCTCCAGGCGGCCCGACCCGGCCTCACCCTCTCCACCGACATCATCGTGGGCTTTCCCGGCGAGACCGAGGCCGATTTCGCCGAGACGCTCTCGCTGGTGGAGGAAGTGGGCTTCGTGAGCCTCTTCGGCTTCAAGTACTCGCCGCGGCCGTACACCCCGGCCCTCAAGCTGGGCGACGACGTCTCGGAGACGGAGAAGAGCGAACGGCTGGCGCGGCTCTTCGCGCTGGCCGAGGCCCAGGGCAAGGCGCACCTGGCGCGGCTGGTGGGCACCCGCACCAAGGTGCTGGTCGAGGGCGACAGCAAGGCCGACTCCGACCTCGGGCCGACGCTCCAGGGCCGCAGCGTGCGCAACGAGATCGTCCACGTGCTGGGCACCGGCGGCGCGGATCTGGTGGGCCACGAGATCGAGGTCACCATCACCCGCGCGCATCGGCACTCGCTCCTGGGAGACGCCGACCCCACGCACCTGGCTTCCCTGCCGCGCCGTACCGCCCGGGCCGGAAGGCGCGCGCTCGCGGTGGTGTCGTGACCATCTACGCCTTCGAGGACAAGGTACCGGCGCTCGGCGCGGGCGTGTTCGTCGCCGACAGCGCCTCGGTCATCGGCGACGTGGTGCTCGGCGACCACAGCAGCGTCTGGTACGCGAGCGTGGTCCGCGCCGACATGTACCCGATCCGCGTGGGCAAGCGCGTGAACATCCAGGACGGCGCGGTCCTCCACGTGACCGGGGGCATCGCCGACACGGTGGTGGGCGACGACGTCACCATCGGCCACCTGGCGCTGGTGCACGGCTGTCACATCGGCAATCGCGTGCTCATCGGCATGGGCAGCATCATCCTCGACGGCGCCGTCATCGAGGACGAATGCATCATCGCCGCCGGCTCACTGGTTCCGCCGCGGATGCACATTCCCAAGCGGAGCTTCGTCAAAGGCAGCCCCGCCAAGGTGGTTCGCGAGGCCACCGATCACGACTTGCTCATGGTCGACGCCGGCGTCGCCACCTACCAGGCGTACGCCGCCATGTACGCCAGCGGCAAGCTCCGCCGTATCGATCCCTAACGGGCGGGCCGTATTCCGGGTTATGGCGACGTCCATGGACGTCAAAGACAGCAACGGCACGCTCCTCGCCGAAGGCGACTCGGTCACGGTCATCAAGGACCTCAAGGTGAAGGGCGGCTCCTCCAACCTGAAGCGCGGCACCCTCATCAAGAAGATCCACATCACGGACGACGAGGATGCCGTCGAGTGCCGGGTGGACGGCAGCACCCTGGTGCTCAAGACCTGCTTTCTCAAGAAGGCGTAGCTACTCCGGGCCGGGGACCACGCGGAGCTCCACTTTCGCCACGCCCTCGCGGACCATGTCGAGGGCCTCGGCGGCCCGGCGCGAGAGGTCGATGACGCGGGAGGCGCGGGTGGGTCCGCGATCGTTGATCCGGACGCGGATGGAGCGACCGGTGTCGACCCGCCGCACCTCGACCCAGGTACCGAGCTTGAGGGTCCGGTGCGCGGCGGTGAAGGCGCCGGGGTCGAAGCGCTCGCCGCTGGCGGTCTTGTGGCCGGCAAGCTCCGCTCCGTACCAGCTGGCCAGCCCCACCTCCGGCGGCGTGTCCGGATGGCTCTCCGCGTGCTTGGCAAAGTCGAGCCCGGGCCCGGGGCCGCTCTTCGGTTTCTCCGCATGGGTGCTGCCCACCGGCGGATTGAAGCGCGGCGGCGCCTGCGGTTTCGCGCAGCTGGCGGCCGCGACGAGCGCAAGGACGGAGAGCATTCCCGGGCTTCGCACCTCGGGAGGATACACCCGACGCGCCGGCCGAGGTGGTATCCTTCGGGCGTGTCGCTCGCATACGCGTTGTTCCTCCTGGCGTGGTCTCTGGTGATCACGC
>JABFRG010000579.1 GCA_013141295.1 Polyangiaceae bacterium | reverse complement strand
CGGCACCGCTTCGGCCCTGGTGCGCGCCCGCTCCGTGGACGACGTGGTGCGCACGCTCCGCTTCGCCAGCGAACGCGGCATTCCGGTGGTCACCCGCGGCGCCGGCACCGGTCTCGCCGGAGGCGCCAACGCGGTCGATGGGTGCATCTTGCTCTCGGTGGCGGGGCTCGATCGCATCGTGCGCGTCGACGAGGCGCAGCGCATCGCGGTGGTGCAGCCGGGCGTGCTCAACGCGGCGCTCGCCAAGGAGGTGGCCGCCCGCGGCCTCTACTACGCGCCCGATCCGGCGAGCCGGGAGATCTCCACCATCGGCGGCAACATCGCCACCAACGCCGGCGGATCGTGTTGCCTCAAGTACGGCGTCACCGGCGATCACGTGGCGGCGCTCGAGGTGGTGCTGGCCGACGGCACGCGCGTGCGCACCGGTGCGCTCACCAAGAAGAACGTGGCGGGCCTCGACCTGACGCGGCTTCTGGTGGGCTCCGAGGGCACGCTCGGCGTCATCGTCGAGGCGTCGGTGCGTCTGCTCCGTGCGCCGCGCGCACCCAGCACCATGGTGGCCTTCTTCGACACGCTGGCCGATGCCGCAGCCGCCATCGTGGAGATGGACGCGCGCCTGGAGCTCTCGCTCCTGGAGGTGATGGACCGCACCACCGTGCGCGCCGTGGAGGACATGACGCACATGGACCTCGACGTCGAGGCCGCCGCCATGGTGCTCCTGCAGAGCGACGCCGAAGGCGCCGCGGCTGCCATCGCCACCTGCCAGCGCATCTGCGAGGGGCACGCAGCGAAGAGTGTACTGTGCACCGAAGACCTGGAGGAGGGGCGAATGCTGCTCCTGGCTCGGCGCATGGCCCTGCCGGCGCTCGAGAAGAAGGGCACCACGCTGCTCGACGATGTGGCGGTCCCGAAGCCCGCCATTCCGCACCTGCTCGCGCAGATCTCCGCCATCGCCGAGCGGCTGGGCCTGGTCATCGGGACCTTCGGCCATGCCGGCGACGGCAACCTGCACCCCACCATCGTGTTCGATACCCGCGACGAAGCGTCCGCCGCCCGCGCCTACCAGGCCTTCGACGAGATCGTCCGCGCCGCCCTCGCGCTGGGTGGCACCATCACCGGCGAGCACGGGGTCGGCAACCTCAAGCGCGACTACCTCACGGCCATGGTGGGCGAGGCCGAGCGCGCGCTCATGGCTCGGGTGAAGGCCGCCTTCGACCCCAAGGGCATCTTGAACCCCGGCAAGGCCATCTGAAGGCGCTATCGTTCGTAGGATGAAGCTGCTCCTCGCCCTCGGCGCCCTCGTGCTCGGGTCTGCATGCGGCGAGCGAGCCGCGGCACCTACGCCTACCGCGCCGCAGGCCAAGGTCGCGCCGATTCCACCCATGGAGGCGTCGCGAAGCCGGGGCCCGTGCGCCGACCTCGACTACTGCGCGTGCACCGCCAACCCGGCATGCCAGGCAGAGCTCACCGAGACCGGGTGCATGTGTCCCTGCGATTTTGCCTGCACCGCGCCGCAGGCCGGCTGCATGTGCGCCTGTGGCGGAAAGCGATTCTTGCGATGCGAGCCCAGCGCCCCGAGCGCGAAGGCGGCGCCCACCGCGGACGTTCCGCCGCCCGCGGTACCGAGCACCGTCGAAGAGGTCGAGGGACCCCTCCCTGCGTGCGACGAGGCGCGGACCCAAGTGCCCTGCATATTTCGCGTGAAGGCCGCGTGCTACGTCTTCGCGGGACCGAAGCAGAGCGCCACCCCCGTCGATTGCCCCAAGCCACCTCCGCCGCCGGGCGGGGATGCGTGCGCTCGTACCGCGCAGTGCGTGGGCGTCAGCGACGAGGGGTGCTGCGTCGGCTGCAACCACCCCATGCTCACGCGAATTGCCCCTTCGTGCGCCAAGGCCATCGAGGCCGCGAAGGGTTGCGACGCCGTTCGCCGCTTGGCTCGCTCCAAAGCGTGCGTTATGCACTGAAAGTCAGGCCGGCCGCAGCACCATGAGCGCCACCGAGAGACCGAGCGGCACCAGGATCACCAGCGCCGGCACCAGGCCCTTTCGCTCTTCCTTACCCGCCCGGTAGAGGATGCCGTTGATGGTGACCAGCGAGGCGAGCATCGTTCCCACCAGCCACGTGGAGAACAGCGCCACCTCGGTTTGCCAGGTGAGCGCGATGCCGAAGATCCACACCAGCCCGAAGCCCGGCGCCGCCAGCCGGTAGGCGAAGAGCTGGCGGTCCGGGTAGTGCTGCGAGAGCGCCGTGCCCACGCAGCCGCTCGCGTAGAGCACCACCGAGAGCAGCTTGCCGAGGAGCAGCCAGCTATGCAGTGAGGGCATGCGTGCGGGCGTCAGTCCACGTCAGTGGAAGACGGTGTTGTTCAGACCCGCCACGATCACGCCCACGATGCTCTCGCCGGCGATGGTGCCAGCGGAGATGGGGATGATGTACTTCTCGGCCCAGCCCTTGTTCACCTTGGCGGCGATCTCGGCGATGACCGCGCCGAGGAACATCGAGAGCGGCGCGGTGAACGGAAGGATGAGCCCGAGCCCGATGCCGGTGGCAGCCGGGATGTACTTCTTGTGCTTGGGGAACGCGAGCTCGAGGGCGGCGAGCCCGGCGCCCACCACCAGGCCGATGGGGATCATGGTGCGCGCCATCGGATGCAGGTTCTCGATGCCGTACTTGAAGAGCTCGGCCACGGCCTTCCACTGCTGCGCACCGGGTGCCGGAAAGCTCGGATCTTTGCCGTCGACACCGAGGAGCGCAGTG
This sequence comes from Polyangiaceae bacterium, assembly GCA_013141295.1. Classification (GTDB taxonomy): domain Bacteria; phylum Myxococcota_A; class Polyangia; order Polyangiales; family Polyangiaceae; genus JABFRG01. The sequence goes on along the minus strand of JABFRG010000579.1, from coordinate 13,393 downwards.
GCGTCGGGGACCAACATGAAGAAGCCGATGGTAGAGGCGATGGCGCCCGTGACGATGCCGGCCGCCTGCGCGAGGAACTGCCGCCGCGGGTTCGCACCGAGGAGGTAGCCGCTCTTGAGATCGTTCAGGAGGTCGGCGGCCGCCAGGCCCGCGCCGGAGGTCACGGAGGCCGTCATGAGGTTCGCGGTGTAGCTCTGGGGAATGAGCTTGCCGAAGGTGAGCTGCATGATCTTGCCCATGGCGCCGCCGGGCGTGATGTCGGTCTCGCCGGTCGCGCGGCAGGAAACGATGCCGAGCAGGAAGGTCATGAGCACGGCCAGGGCGCCGAACTGCGGCGGAATTTCCATGAACATCCACCCCATGACGATGAGCCCGACGGCCGCGATGGCCACGCCGCCGATGAACCACGCCGTGGGTACCTCGACCTCGCGGGTATCGACCTCGGTGCCCTGCTCGTTGGTCACGCGGTAGGGAGATTGCGCCGCGACCGTCTTCTTGGTGAGGCCGCCGACCGCACGCGCGATGGATCGCCACTGACCGGCAAAGGCCGTGAGCCCGTGCGCGACCATGAGTGGGGCACCGAGCCAGATGCCGATTTCTTTCCAGGCCTTACCCGCCGAGGTCGCTGCACCAACCCAGTTGCCCGACGCGTTTTGCCAGACGTTCTCGAGGGCGTGGGGGCCGAGGAAGATCACCAGGAAGAGCCCGCCCACCACCATCCACACCGTGGTCCGCACGCCGACGATCATGCCCGCGGCCAGGAGCACGAAGCTGTGGTCGAGGCGCATCGTCCAGTCGGAGAAGTTCCAGTCCTTCACCCACGGGTCGAGGGTCTGGGTCTCCTTGTTGAACTTGAAGCTGTGGGTGCGGAACATCCGCGCGTTCTCGGTGAGAGACGTGGGAAGAAGTCCCTTGATCCAGTCGAAGGCCTTGGAGCTGTCCGGAAGGAGCGATTCGCGCTCGATCTTCTGGGTTGCCGCGTCCACGTGCTTCAGCACCTGGAGGTCGGTGAGGACCTTCCACACCGCGCTCACCACCGCGAACGCCCCGAGCACGCGGGCCTTGGCGAGGGCTTCCTCGCCGCGGCTGTAGAGGCCCTGCAGGGTCACCGCCGCGGCGGTGCCGGAAGGGAACTTGAGGCGCTCGCGGTTGATGAGGCTGCGCTTGAGCGGAATGGCGATGGTGACGCCGAGGATCGCCAAGAAGAAGACCCACGGGCCGAGCACCCACCAGGGCTTGTGGGTACCGCCAGGGTTCGCGACGGTCACCGTGAGCATGAGCATCGCGGGAATGGCCGACACCAGCGAGTTGCCGGTGGCGTAGCCCGCCGACGACGCGGTGGACACCATGCAGGTGTTCTCCAGGATCGACATGGGCGTCTTCCACAAACCCGACTTGTGGAGCGACGTCGAGAAGGTGAAGGAGAGGATGCAGGCGGTGAGATTCACCCCCAAAAACCACCCGGTCTTCAGCCCGATGTAGATGTTGGTGAAGGAGAGGAAGAAGCCGAGGAACGTTCCCATGGCCACGGCGCGAAGCGTGAGCTGCGGCACGTCGCCCCGGTAGGCGCGCTCGTACCACTCGGTCTCGGTGAACTTCTGCACCTCCTCCGGTGCGATCTCCAGGGGCTTGGATGCCTCGAGCTCGGATTCCGTGAGGGGGGGCTGCTGTAGGATCGCCATGGGGGCGGCATCTTGCCGCATTCCCCGGGAAATGACTACTGTACCAGGCCGAACGCTCGGGCCAAGCGCGTGTAACTTTCCTTACGCGCCGCGTGATCGTGGCAGTTGCTCATGAGCATGAGCTCGTCGGCCTGGCACTCGCGGGCGGACGCCAGCAGTCGCTCGGGGAGCTCCTCTTCGGTGCCGATGAAGCCCCGGGTACCGAAGGCGCGGACCACGTTCGTCGCCTCTTCGTCCCACTCGAACGCACGCGCCTCTTCCGGGCTGGGGTGCGGGTAGTCGCGCATACCCCGGGCGAAGCGCAACGTCGAGAGGGCGGCGCCGCGCTCGAAGTCCTTGGCCTCCTCTGCGCTGCCGGCGCAGAGCGCGAAGGTGGCGAGGATGGAGCGCGGCTCGCGCAACGTCGGTGAAGGCCGGAAGGTCGCGCGATAGGTGCGGAGTACAGCGATCGCGTCGGCCGGGTTGATGTGCTGCGCGAAGGCGAAGGGGAGGCCTTGCTCCGCGGCGTAGCGGGCTCCGAAATCGGTGGACCCGAGGATCCACGTCGCGGGTGAGCCGGTCCCCAATGGGGCCGCGCGAATGCCGCCGGCGTAGGGCTCCCGCGGCGGACCATCGTCGGCGAGGTAGCCGAAGAGCTCCGCCGCCTGCTCGGGAAAGTCGTCGCCGGTGCGGGCCGCGCCGGGTGGAAGCTTGGTGAGCCTTCGCAGCGCCGCGGCGGTCTTGGGGTCGGTGCCGGGGGCGCGCCCGAGGCCGAGATCGATGCGCCCGGGAAAGAGCGCTTCGAGCACCCGGAAGAGCTCCGCCACCTTCAGCGGACTGTGGTTGGGAAGCATGATGCCGCCGGAGCCCACCCGGATGCGCGAGGTCGCCGCGGCCACCTGGCCGATCATGATCTCCGGCGCCGAGCAAGCGAGGCCGCCGGCGTTGTGGTGCTCCGCCAGCCAGTATCGCGCGAAGCCCAGGGCGTCGACGTGCTGCGCCAGATCGATGGTGCGTCGGAGGGCTTCGCCGGCGCTCGAGCCCGCAGCGATGGGAGACACGTCGAGGACCGAGAGGGGCAGCGTCGGCACGAGCTCGAGTATAGGCCCGCGTCCCACCGGCGACTACCGGGGCTGCATGTCACGATGCATCGGGAAATCTCGGGCGTACGGCGGTTCTCGACCCTGCGACGGAGCAACAGTCCGCCTCGGGTCTGCGATCCGGCGTGCGCCCGCCTTTCCCGCGCCTCGTGCCATTCGCCAACCGGCCCATGAATAATCCGGGCTAGCGAGCTTTGGCCATCGACGCGAGCTGCGCTGTGTCGTGGACCCAATAGATGCGGTCGTTCGTCACCATCAAGCCCTTCAGATTGCCGACGCGGGCCGCGAGGGTGAGCGCAGGCCCGGAAGGATCGCACAGTGGCTTCATGCGCACGGCCCAGGCTGGTGACGTGTCGATCTGCTCGAGCCAGTAGGCGTTGGTACCGTCGACCGCGAGGCTCGCTTCCGGAAAGATGTAGGAGACGATGGGGAACTGGGCCTGGTGGAACGTTTCGACCGGGCCGCCGCTCGTGCGAACGCGACCGATTCGATTGCCCTCGGCGAAGTAAAGGTAGCCGTCGGACCCAGCTTTGAGCGCATGCGCTGCTCCGAGGCCCCCCGCAACCGAACCCGACGGCACCTTCGAGATCAACGACCCAGCGGTGGTGTTCTCCAGCAGGAAGGCGTCGGTGCCATTCGTCGCGACCTCGATCACGTCGGGGCGAGCGACGATGTTGTACGTCTTCAGATCGAGCGCGTACTGCCACACCTCACGCGGGCTCGCGTTGGTCGTGTAGATCGCCGAGCGGGTCGCGGCGATGGGCGCTGGCGACGAGCCCGAAGGACTCGTCGCAGCCACCGCGCTCCCGGCTGGAGTTTGTGAGTTGACGAAGGACACTTCGTTGCCCGTGCGCACATAGAGATTTTGCTCGAGGAGCGCAGCCGCGAGGGGAGCCGAGTTGTACGACTCCACCAGCTTCGGGTCCGGGTCGCCTTCCACCTTGACGTAGAGCGACTTCGAGGCCGCAGTCGGCGTGTAGAAGATGCGGTCCTTGCCCGCGACGAGCAAACGCTCCACCGCGACTTTCTCCTCGACCAACGGGCAATGCCCGTCGACGCAGCTTTTGGCGTCGCCGCAGGAGAGACCACATCGACCGCAGTTGTTGGGGTCGGTTGCGAGAAACGAAGAAACGCCATTGCAGACGGCCGCTACCTGGGGGTCGGTGACCCACGCCGCGCTCGCACAAGTCGGGGCGGCGTCGAAGGTCGTGCGGTCGACGCGCGCATCCTCGAGCCCCGCGTCGGCCTCGCCTGCGTCGGCCGCGGCGCCGCCTCCGCTCGAAAACGTCTCACAGCTGGCTGCGCCGAAGACGACGACCGAGACCCCCAGAAGGAGCCTGCTCGCGATGCCGACGGAATCCCAAGAAAAGCGCATCCCTCCAAAGGTAGCGGGTCCGCGCTCCCGGGAACAGTGGCGACTTCGTGGGTGGCTCGTCGAACCCCGATTTGCGAGAAGCTTGGCAACTTCAGCAGCTTGTGAGCGGGGGGCCTGGGCACGCGAGCGCGACCACCCTTCGCTGCGCGGAGATCCTTGGGGTTCGGCAGAGCTCGCGCTAGCTGAGAGGCCGTGGAGCGCATTGCGCTGCACGCAACGCGTGCGCCCGCCACCGGCTTGCGGGAGTGCACGAGATACCCCGACCGAGGAAGCGGGTGGCCCATTGCGCGCCGCCCCAGGGGACGCACGTTGTCGACATGGCAGAGCAGGAGTCCGGCCCACCATCGCTGTGGCGCGGGTGGCGATCGCATTCCCGAGGCGATCGATCGCCACGCACTCTCCCAGTATTCGTCGTGGCCGTGGTCGCGTTTGCGCTGGAGCTCATCTCGATGGCCGCTGTCAAAGAGCCAACCTATTCGGTGATTCAGCGCGATGGCGCGTTCGAGCTGCGGGAGTACGGGCCGCGGGTCGTGGCCGAGACCCGCGTGGATCTCGACTGGGACGATGCCGGGAGCGAGGGCTTCCGAAGGCTCGCGGGCTACATCTTCGGAAAGAACAAGGGGCGCGCCAAGATCGCCATGACCGCCCCGGTGGGACAGCGGACGGCCCCCGCGGGCGGCGCGAAGATCGCCATGACCGCACCCGTGGCCCAGCGGCGAGCGGGAAGCGCGTGGACCGTCGCCTTCACCATGCCGGAAGGGGAAACCCTCGGGACCTTGCCGGAGCCCGAAGACAGCCGCGTCGTCCTCCGGGCGCTACCGAAGGTGCGCGTGGCGGTGGTGCGCTTCCGCGGTCGCTGGACGGCGGAGAACATGAACGAACGGACCGAGGCGCTTCGCGCCTGGGCGGCGGTGCGCGGGGTTGCCGTCTCCGGGGACGCCGAGGTCAACCGCTACGATCCCCCATGGATTCCCTGGTTCCTGCGTCGCAACGAAATCTGGCTGACGGCGGAGTCCGGTGCGCCACAGCCTTGACCGGGGCTACGAGATACGGTCCAGGAGCCACGTGCGCGCGGCGTCGCCGTCCAGGCGGATCGGGTCGGTCTCGCCGACGTCGATGGATACCACGCGCGCGCCGTCGAGGTGGGCCGCACCGCGGAGGTCCGCGCCATGCACGCGGGTGCGCTCGAAGAGCACGCGGTCGAGCTTGGTGCCGCGCAGAAGCGCGCCGCGCAGATCGGCGCCGACCAGCACGGCCCTGCCGATGTCGGCCTCGCGCAGATCGGCGCCGCGCAGATCTGCCTCGGAGAAGTCGGTGCGGTTGGCGAGCGCAGCCTCGAGTCGCGCTCCCTGCAGCCGCACCCCCGCCAGCGCGGCCTTGCTGAGCTGCGCGCCGCGCAGGTCGGCGGCGACGAGCGAGCTGCCGGATAGGTTGGACCCATAGAGGTCGGCACCTCGGAGCGACACGCCGTCGAGCTGCGACCGGTAGAGCACGATGTGGGTGAGCGCGCGGCCGGACAGGTCCATTCCGCGCAGGTCGGCGCTCTCCAGCTCGAGCGTCTCGTAGCCCCGCTCGTGCCGCGCCAGCATCGACTCGAGCTCTTGCGTCATCTCCGTACCCTACGCTGCCGTGAGAGTCCGGCAACGCTTGGTCGAACGGAGAACGACGGCGCGCGAGCTCACTGTCGCTCCGGCGGAACCGCCATCGGCACGCGATACAGCGGCGGGCGCTCTCGCGGCGGTCGCGGCGGCTCCGGCCGGCCGGCGCCGAGGGCGATCTCCGTCCCGAAGACCAGGCCCCAGACGGGATCGCCGTGCATGAGCCGCTGCTCGATACCGAAGAAGTATCCGGAGGCGAACGAGAGGTCTTCGTAGCGACGGAGCGGCGCGAAGCGCGCGTAGGTGCCGAAGGCGAAGTCGACCCGCCACGGCTCGTAGGGGGCCGACACGCCGATGAGCTGGGCCCGCGCCACGATGCGCGCGCGGGTGCCGGCGTCGACCTCGAAGCGTGCTTCCTGCGGCAGCTCCAGCGCGAAGGGGAGGCGATTGGTGGTGCCCATGGTGCCGATGCCCGAGAAGAGCCCGACGAAGCCGGTGGGTGAAACCATGTATCCCACACCGATCGGAAACAGGTGGGCGGAGAGCGCGTAACCGAGGGGCGCGCTCACCCCCATGTCGAAGTCGAATCCCACGCCGTAGCCCAGGCGATCGCCGTAGAGCCCGCGCGCCGACATACCGAGCTTGGCGGCGCCGCGATACCCGTCGGTCGCGCTCGGGTACCGCGAGGCGTCCACCCGGGCGAGGAGCTGCACCGAGCTGGCCAGCTTGGTGGAGGCGCGAAGGTCTTCGCCATGCAGCGCGGGCCGTGACATGCCCGACTCGGGCTCCCGTCGGTGCGCGTCGGTGGCGAAGCCGATGCGCCCGGGATTCACCGGCACGGTGATGCCCGGCGGCCAGAAGTGAATGCCCACGGGCAACGTGAACAGCTGCACCTCCACGCCTTCCTTGAGCCCCAATCGAAGCGCCAGCGGTGCCGCCGCCAGGACCACGCCGGTGCCGCCTTCGGTGCGCGCCGCGCCGACCCAACCCACCCAGTCCTTGCCGATGGCAGTGCTGGGGAGCTCGATGGGAATGCCGCACTTGCGCAGGAGATAGGCCACGTACGTGTTGGCGTTGGGCCCGGGGAACATGCGGTAGGGCCCGACGTCCTCGCGGTAGCCGCGCGACGCCTCGGCCAGGCACGTCCGTACGTCGCCCAGCTGGTTCGGCTCGTACGCGACGCGTCCGTGGACCATCACATCGCCGCCCCCGTATCCGTCGAAAGGGTTTCCGACGAGCCCGTACGCGTTGCCGTTCTCGTACTTGGCGAAGGTCGCGCTCCCCGGCTCGTGGACCACCAGCCACGCACTGCGCGACACCTCGTCGACGGGCGCGTAGAACTCGCCCGAGACGGCTGCGACGTACCCGCCGCTGTCCGGCCCCGCCGGGAGCACGGCGGTGGGGCGCGGGAGAGCGCATCCGCTGGCGGCGAGGCACAGGGAGAGGGCGGTCAGGCTCGCGCCTCCTTCGCTGTGGGAGAGGGTCTTCTTGAGCATCGGCGGTGAGGGGGAAGGGGAAGGACCCGAGGAACGGTCTGGACCACGCTACCTTACACTGGACCCGGTCCTGTTCCCGCGGCGTCAGGAGTGCTAAGGCGTTTTCGCCCGTGGATCCCGCCGAAGCTCGCTCTCGTATCGTTCGCCCGTCGGGCTGGATTGCGCCCGGCCCCCAGCCCCGCGGAGCTGCCGGCGAGCCGGATCTGGTGCCGAGCGAGGAGGAAGACCTCTCGTTTCTCACCGGAGACTTTCGCATCTTCCAGCGGCGGGTCGGGCACCGCTGGTCGATGGACGACTTCGTGACCGCCGACGTCGCGCTCCAGGAGGCGGCGACTCTGGGAAACGTGCAAGATGCACTGGATCTCGGCTGCGGGGTCGGGTCGGTGCTCATGATGGTGGCCTGGGGCCTGCCCGAGGCGCGGCTCCTGGGCGTGGAGGCGCAGGAGGTGAGCATGGCCATGGCGCGGCGGTCGGTGCGCTACAACGGCATCGCCGGTCGCTGCGAGGTGCGCCACGGCGATCTCCGCGACGCTTCCGTCATCGAAGCCGGCCGAACCTTCCGTCTCGTCACCGGCACGCCGCCCTACTTTCCGCCGGGGCACGGCACCGTGTCCGCCAAGATCCAGAAGGAGCCGTGCCTCTTCGAGACCCGCGGCGGCATCGAGGCCTACTGCGAGCGCGCGCGGGCGCATCTGGCGCCGGGCGGCCGCTTCGTGGTGTGCGAGACCGCGCAGGATCCCTTGCGGGCCGATCGCGCGGCGGCGGCCCACGGGCTCCGGATCGCACGCCGGGTCGACATCGACCCCCGGGCCGGCAAGCCCATCCTGCTCGTGGTCTACGTCATGGGCCACGCCGCGGACGTGGCCGAAGAAGCGCCCAAGACGCGTTTTCGCGTGCGCCTCGAGGACGGCGCCATCGCCCCGGAGATGCACGCGGCGCGAGCGCGCATGGGCCTTCCGCCGCTCCCCGACGCTCCGCGATAGCCGTTCAGCCGAGAGATAGGCCGAAGAGCTGTCGCGCGTTCTCGCCCAGCAAGAGCGGTAGATCGTGCTCCGCCATGCCCCAGGACTCGAGGTGCTGGAGCTCCCGGTCCCAGGCGTAGGGGAGGTTCGGAAAGTCGGTGCCGTAGAGGATGCGCGAGGGCCGCATCGACAAGAGATGATGGGGCGGCTCGATGCCGAAGTAGTGCCCCAGCATCATGGTGGTGTCGAGCCACAGGTTGTCGTGGCGCTCGAGGAGCCGCGCGTAGTCGTCGAACTCGTCGGCGCCCAGGTGCGGTACGCAGAGCTTCAGCCTGGGATAGGCGGCGAGCACGCGCGCGGTTCGTTCCGCCGCGCACACCGCGTGGGTGTCGACCTTGTAGGCGTCGCTCTTGGGCTCGCGGCCGGCGTGCATCACCAGCGGCACGTCGTGGCGCACGCAGGCTTCGTACACGTCCGCCAGGCGATCTTCGTCGGGCGCGAAGCACTGCACGTGGCAGTGGAGCTTCACCCCGCGAAGGCCGCTCTCGATGGCGCGATCGACGATGGCGCCGCTGCCCGCTTCGCCGGGAAACACCGTGGCGAGGCCGGTCACGTCCGGGTGACGCGCCGCCGTCTCGCGCATGAAGTCGTTCATGGCTTCGGCCATACCGGCCTTGTGCGCGTAGTGCAGGGCTACCATGTGGCGCACGCCGCGGGCTCGCAAGAACTCCACCACCTGGTCGGCCTGGAGCTTGTAGCGGATGGGCCAGCCGTGGGTGTCGAACCAGCGCCAGATGGCCTCGAAGAGCTTCGGTGCAAACAGGTGCACGTGCGCGTCCACCACCAAGGGCAGTCGCGGGTCGACGTGCGCCCCTTCGGCGTCGTCCGCCGCCGGCAAAGGCAGACGCATGCCATCGGCGCACGGAGTGGTCACGCGATCTCCCGCTCCAGCTGACCCAGGAAGGTGCGGAGAAATTGCACGCGTTCTTCGGCCATTTCTCGGGCCTTCTGCGTGTGGAGCTTCTCGGGGATGCGCAGCAGCTTCTTGTAGAAGTGATCGATGCCCCAGAGCTTGTCTTCCGGCTCGCGGGTGGTGCAGAAGGGATCGTCCGGCGCGTAGAACGGTCGCTTCATGGCGGCGCAGGTGGCGAGGCACCGGGCCACCCCGATGGCCCCGATGGCGTCGAGCCGATCGGCGTCCTGGAGGATGCGCGCCTCGAGGGCGCTCGGCGTGGCGCCCTTGGAGAACGCGTGGTCGGCGATGGCGCTGGCCACCGCCTCCACGAACGCCTCCGGGAGCCCTTCGCGGCGCAGGAGCTTCGCCGCCTCTTCCGCGCAGACGTCGCCCGAGCGATGCGATTCCGGGTGGTTCTTCGGGTAGTTGAAGAGCTCGTGGAGCAGCGCGGCGGTGGTGACCACGTCGTGGTCGGCGCCCTCGGCGTCGGCCAGCGTCCGCGCGTTCTTCACCACGCGCTCCACGTGCGAAAAGTCGTGAGCCGGCTCGGCGCCCTCGAGTCGCGACCGGGCTTCGTCGCGCAATCGCGCGAGCACCGCGTCGTTCATCATGGCAGGCCCGTGCCACCCTGCGGGCGGACGCCGCGGCGATCGAGCGAAGGATCGCCCAGCGGCGGCGGCACGAAGGCCTCGATGGCGTCGAGGAGCGCGGCGGGATCGGACGCCACGGTGAAGAGGCGCCGATGCTCCTGGGCAACGAACCCCTGGGCGACGGACACGTCGATGAAGGTCAGGAGCGAATCGTAGAAGCCGTTCACGTTCAACAGACCGATGGCCTTGGCGTGGAGGCCGATCTGCGACCAGGTGATCATCTCGAACAGCTCTTCGAAGGTGCCGAAGCCTCCGGGCAGGGCCACGAAGGCGTCGCTGCCGGTCTCCATGGCTGCCTTCCGCTCGTGCATCGAGGCCACGATGCGCAGGTCCGGAAGCCCATCGTGGGCGATCTCCTTGCTCACCAGCCAGGTGGGGATGATGCCCGTCACGTGGGCCTTGGCGTCGAGCGCGCCGCGCGCCACCTCGCCCATGAGGCCCACCTTCGCGCCGCCGTACACGAGCGAGTGTCCGCGCTCGCCCAGGCCTTTGCCCAGAGCGTAGGCGGCGGTCATGAAGGCCGGATCACGGCCGGGTCGGGACCCACAATAAACGGTGATGCGCACCGCGCTTCCTTACCACACGGCCGCTGCCATCGAAACGTCACCGGCGGCCCTGCTTGCGCCAGGGGCGGGAGATCCTTACCTTGGTGCCCATGACGAAACGTGTGTTCTCGCTCCTCGTGGCTTTCGCCGCGCTCTTCGCCATCTCCTTCGGCGTGCCGGGTTGCCAAAACTACGACCAGCTCGTGGCCAAGAACGAGACCTGCAGCGCGAAGTGGGCCGACTACGAGGTGCAGCTCCAGCGCCGCGCCGACCTCATCCCCAACATCGTCAACACGGTAAAGGGGTCGGCCAAGTACGAGCAAGATACGCTCACCCAGGTCACCAAGGCGCGCGCCGACGCCACCTCGGTGAAGCTCAGCGGCGACGACTTCAGCGACGAGTCCAAGGTCGCTGCCTTCCAGAAGGCGCAGTCGAACCTGGGCAGCCTCGGCCGGCTCCTGGTCTCCAACGAGAAGTACCCGGATCTGCAGGCCACCAAGGGCTTCTCCGACCTGCGCGTCGAGCTCGAAGGCACCGAGAACCGCATCGCGCGATCGCGTGAGCAATACAACGACGCGGTTCGCGACTACAACACGGAGCTCGGGAAGATCCGCGGTCAGGCCATCAACAAGGCGACCGGCACCCCCTTCAAGCCGCGCGTGTACTTCAGCGCCAACGCCGACGCCAAAGAGGCGCCCAAGGTCGACTTCACCAAGTAGTAGGCGGGAGCCCCCATCATGTTCACCTCCGCGCGGACTGCCCCCGGTTGGAATGCGTTCGCGCTCTCGTGGCCGCGCTGGGCGCTCTCGCTCCTGGCGGTCTTCTCGCTGCTGCTCTTCACGAGGGTCGCCGCCGCGTACACGCCCCCGCCCATCGATGGGCCGGTGAACGACCCGAAAGGGCAGCTCACGCCCGCGGAAAAGCAGGCGCTGGTCACCAAGATCCTCGGCATCAAGGCTGCCCGTGGCTACGAGATCGCGGTGTTCCTGCCTTCCTCCCTCGAGGGCAACACCATCGAGGACGTGGGCTACGATACGGCGCGCGCGTGGAAGCTCGGGGCCCAGGGGAAGGACGACGGGGTCCTCCTGGTCATCGCCACCAAGGAGCGGAAGATCCGCATCGAGACCGGCAAGGGCGTGGGCGGAGCTCTGCCGGACCTCGCTGCCAACCGCATCATCAAGGAAGACATCGGGCCGCAGCTCAAGGCCAACCGGGTGGCGGCTGGCGTCGAGGCGGGGGTCGACGCCATCGATGCGGAGCTGGCCAAAGACGCGACGGGCGCGGCCCCTCCGGCGAAGAAGCCGGCGCCTCCGGCGAGCGCGGGCGGTGTGGTGGCGGTGCTGGTGGTGCTGCTGGTGATGGGCGGCGTGGGGGTGCTCTTCCTCTTCCTCATCGTGCGCGCCGTCATGGGGCTCTTCGGCGGCGGGCGCACTTACTCGAACGGATACTCGGTGGGCAATAACAGCTGGTCCTCCGGGTCGTCGTGGTCGTCGGGCTCCGATTCGTCGTGGTCCTCCGGGTCGTCCGACTGGTCCTCCGGCGGAGGCGGAAGCGACTTCGGTGGGGGCGGCGGCGACTTCGGTGGCGGCGGCTCGAGCGGCGACTACTGAACGGAACCACCACTCCCGCGCCGCGGAAGCGCGCGATCCTGGCCCCACGCGCCATCTCATGGTCGAGCTCGCGATGCATCGCGAGGGCTCGCGGGCCCGCGCGGCCGCGCGTTTGGCGCCCGCTAAGATTGACGCACCGCGAGCGCATCCTCTACCTTCCTGGATAATGTCTGCGAGCGGTGAACCGGTACCCGAGCAACCCAAGAGCTCGTCCTCGTCGATTGGACGCTACGAGCTTCTTGCGCGTCTCGGCCGCGGCGGCATGGCCGACGTGTTTCTGGCGCTCTCCCGTGGTGCGGCCGGCGTGCACAAGCTCGTGGTCGTGAAGCGGCTTCGGCCCGGCGTCGCCGAAGATCGCGCCATGGTGGAGATGTTCCTCGACGAGGCCCGCCTCGCGACGCGCCTCAACCATCCGAACATCGTGCACACCTACGAGGTGGGCGAGGCCGACGGCGGCTACTTCATCGCCATGGAGTACCTGCAGGGTCAGCCGCTGAGCCAGCTCTTGCGCAACGAGAAGGCCCGGGCTCGGCTCACGCCGGCCATGTGGTGCCACATCATGGCGCAGGCGCTCGCCGGCCTGCAGCACGCGCACGAGCTCAAGGATTACGACGGCACCCCGCTCGACATCGTCCACCGCGACGTCTCGCCGCACAACGTCTTCATCACCTACGACGGCGACGTCAAGCTGGTGGACTTCGGCATCGCCAAAGCCACCGTGAACACCACCGAGACCGCCACCGGGATCCTCAAGGGCAAGGTGAACTACATGTCCCCGGAGCAGATCCGCGGCCAGGTGGATCGCCGCGCCGACGTGTTCGCGGCCGGGTTGACCCTGGCGGAAGCGCTCGCCGGCAAGCCGGTGTTCAAGGGCGAAGCGGTGGTGGTGCTCAACAAGATCCTGAACGAGCCGATTCCCAAGCTGAGCGAGGCCTGGCCCGAGGCGCCCGCGGAGCTCGTAGCCATCATCGCGCGCGCCACCGACCCCAAGCCCGAGCTGCGGTACGAGACGGCCGACGATTTTCGCTCGGCGCTCGTGGAGTACTCGAAGGCCGCCGGCAGCACCGTGCGCGACGCCGAGGTCGGCCGCGCCATCACCGAGGTCTTCCTGGAGACCAAGGAGCACTTCGCGCGCTTCCTCAATTCGTGCATGAACGACGCTGGCGGGCAGTCGCCGCGGTCACGTTCGAGTCGGCCATCCATCCCTTCGGTGACCCTGCCCAACGGCGTCTATCCGCTCCTCGGCGACAACACCTCGTCGGGCACGACCGGCAGCGCCAAGCGCCCGTTCTCGGTGGCACCGGAGGCGGTGTCGCGGGTTCGTGAGCGACCCCGTCCGACCATCCTGTGGGGGGCCGTCGCCGCGCTGCTCCTCCTCTTCGCGGGCCTGGCCGTCACCTTCGGCCTGTCCCTCCGGCACCCGGCGGACGGCGGCCCGACG
>JABFRG010000228.1 GCA_013141295.1 Polyangiaceae bacterium | reverse complement strand
GCTGAACCTCCTCGCGGCGCGGCAGCTGGCGGGTACCGAGCTCCGGGGCGTGGAGCGCAAAGCCTTCGTGAGCACCTGGGCCAGCGACGACCACGCCGAGGCGGTGGCGGCGTTCTTCGAGAAGCGCCCGCCGTGCTTCGGCACCGCCCGCTGAGCCGCACAAAACCCGAAGCCGGCCGGCCCCAGTGGAATTTCCCGGCCAAGTAGGCTACGCAGGGCGCGATGCGACTCCTGTGCCTCTCCGACATTCATGGGCAGCTCGATGCCCTCGCCGCCGTCCTGGCGACCGCGGAGAAGCGAAGCTTTCACAAGCTCCTCATCGCGGGCGACCTGCTCTTTCCCGGGCCGCAGCCGCTCGAGACCTGGCGCCGCCTCTCGGCCGCCCAGGCCATCATGGTGCAGGGCGCCTCCGATCGCGCCATCGCCACCTTGGATCCCAAGACCATCGCGGCCAGCACCGAGCACGAGCGCGCCATGGTCGAGCGCATGCGGGGCGTGCGCGCCGAGCTCGGCGACGTCATCCTCGAGCGCGTCCGGCGCCTGCCCACCCACGCGCGGCTGCCGCTCGAAGACGGCACCGAGCTGGTACTGGTGCACGGCTCGCCCCACGATCCCTTCGAGGCCATGACCTTCGACATGGACGAGGAAGAGCTCAATGCCCTCCTGGGTGACGATCCCGCGGACGTGGTGGTGTGCGGCATGAGCCACACGCCCTTCGACCGCATGCTCGGCGACGTACGCATCATCAACGTGGGCAGCGTGGGCGACGCCCCCGATGGCCGAGCGCCGGGTGCCCCTCCGCTGGTGGCCCACGCCACCTGGATCGAGTCGACGCCCGGCGGCCTCATCGTCGAGCAGACCGTGGTTCCGCTCCGCGAGACCTAACCCGGATTATTCATGGTTCCGGGGCTGCATGTCACGATGCATCGGGAAATCTCGGGCGTACGGCGGTTCTCGACCCTGCGAAGGAACAACAGTCCGTCTCGGGTCTGCGATCCGGCGTGCGCCCGCCTTTCCCGCGCCTCGTGCCATTCGCCTACCGGCCCATGAATAATCCGGGCTAAGGCGGCGCACGCGTTCAGCGCGAAGGAAGTTGTACGCGGCCGCGCAGTCCAGGCACGATTTCATTCGCGCGCTGCCCTCGTCCGGCAGTCGCGTCATCGCAGGAGTGCGCCCGTATGTCGACTCGTGGTGGCCCCGGTCTGAGGAAGGCCCGTGGTCCGGGATTTTTCTTGCGTGAGAACCTCACGCGCTTGCGCAGCGACGACGCTGCCTGGCGCGAGGTGTTCGCCCGTGCCGACGTGGTGAGCGAAGGTGCGGTGAGCGGCGGCGACTGGTTCGGGAGCACCAGCATCATCCTGAATCTCCCGGAAATGCCCGCCGAGGACCTGGCCATGGTGCGCGCGGTGGCCTCCCGATGCCTGCACGTGCGGCTCCGTGCGCTGCGCATCGCGCGCCGCGAAGCCCAGAGCCGGGCGGGTGCAAGTCTTTTGCCGAGTCAATGCGAAATCCGCTTCGATGACGATTCTCGTGGTCTGAGGATTGACGTGGACGTCCAAGCGTCGTTGTTAACAAAGCGGCACGCTCGCGTCTGAGGGCGGCCGCATGTCGACACCGATGGCCCGCAAGGAAAACACCCCCAAACCCGGCAATGTGATCCACGTGGCGTTCGGCGCCGGTGGGCATCGCATCACGCCGCCCCCGATCCCCGACCCGGTGGACGGCGAAGCCGCGCGCACCGAGCCGCAGCTCGACATGTTCACGCCGCGCGAGGTCTCGAAGCTCCTGGGCCTGCCGCAGGCCAAGCTCCGGTCGCTCGATCGCTCGAACATCGTGAGCCCGTCCGGGACCCGCAAGGGCAAGCGCGCCTACACGTTCTCCGATCTCATCGCCCTCCGCGCGACCCACGATCTGCTGGCCAAGAACGTGCGGCTGCGCGACGTGGCCAAGGCCATCGACGCGCTCCGGCAATCGCTTCCGCGGGTCACCCGCCCGCTCCAGGAGCTGCGCATCACCAGCGACGGCAAGCGCGTCGTCGTGCGGGCGGAAGACGGCGCCTTCGAGCCCATCAGCGGCCAGATGGTGATGGACTTCCGGGTGGAGAACCTGGAGAGCGACGTGGTGCGGGTACTCCGGCCGGAGACGGCCGATGCCCGCGCGCGCACCGCCTACGATCTTTACCTCCGGGCCAGCGCCATCGACGAGGACGCATCGCGCTTCGAAGAAGCGGCCAGCCTCTACGAGCGCGCCATCGCCATCGATCCGCACCTGGCCATCGCCTACACCAACCTCGGCAACATTCGTTTTCGCCGGGGCGACGAGACGCAGGCCGAGGCGCTCTATCGCCGGGCCCTCGAGCTCGACGGCCGACAGCCGGAAGCCCACTACAACCTCGGCTACGTCATGCTCGAGCGCGGCAAGTACGCGCAGGCGGTGGACTACTTCCAGCGGGCGCTGGCGGCGGACCCTCGCTTCTCCGACGCGCACTTCAATCTCGCCATGGCCTACGAGGCCCTGGAAGATCGCGAGCGCGCCAAGCGTCACTGGCGCAAGTACCTCGACCTCGAGCCCACCGGCAGCTGGGCCGATATCGCCAAAGACCACCTGCGCTGAACGCGACCCGAGGTAGCGGAGCCGTCCGTGCCCGATTTCGGGGATACGCTTCTGTGCTCGTCGCAAAAGCCGTGTGCGCGCCTGGCGCGTGAGCTGGTCGGCAACCTGGGTCCGTCCGCGCGGCAGCGCAGGCACCTCGCGCCGTTCGCGATCCAGCAACTCCGGGCACGGGCACGGGCACGTTTACGGGCGAGAGGGAGTGCCCGATCGGCTACCCGGGCGACTTGCGCGTGCTCTCGTAGGGATCGCGCAGCTCCACCAGCGACGCACCGGCGATGGCCCGTTCGAGATCGGCGAGCGCCGTGAGATTCTCCAGCCACACCACGCGATCGGCCGGCGGCAGGGGTGGCGCGCGACGGCCGGACCGGAGCGAGGCCTCGCGCCTCCGGAGCGACGAAGAAGCCACCAGGAAGAGCGTGCGCGGGCCCTCCGCGAAGGCGATGTACCGACCCCGGACCACGCGCCCCCCTTCCCCCTGAAACAGGCCCGGGAAGCTCCGGGCGCCGCGAAGGCGGTGCGTCTCCGAGCCCCGGGCCCAGTCGAGACGCACGGTCATCGAGGTGCACCGGACGCGCCCTACCGGACGCGGCGACGGGCGGGGCCACGCC
>JABFRG010000033.1 GCA_013141295.1 Polyangiaceae bacterium | reverse complement strand
TCCTGCGCCGGCGCCGCGCGCCAATCGAGCCAGATGGCCGGCGAGTCGAGATTGTAGGCGTTGTTGTTGCCGCGCTGGGTGCGCAGTCGCTCGTCGCCGCCGGTGATCATGGGGACGCCGGCCGCCAGCGCCGAGAGGGCGAGGGCGGTGCGCGCCGCGGCTCGCTGCCGCGCCGGATCGCCGCCGTGGGCGTAGGCGAGATCGTTGTCGGTGCCGCCGTCGGACGGTCCGAAGGGCCATGCTTGCCCGTTGTTCTTCACGTCGTACGAGAAGAGATCGGCGAGCGTCATGCCGTCGTGGGCCACCAGCAGGTTCACCGAAGCGCTCGGTGCGCGACCGGCGCGCCCGTACACGTCGGCGGACCCACGGAGGCGCTGACCCACCTCGCGGGTCGTGACGTCCGCGACCCCCAGCTTGTTGAGGCTGCGCCGCACCGTGTCGCGGTACTTGTCGTTCCACTCCGACCAGCCCTTGGGAAAGCCACCCACCTGGTAGCTCCCGTCGGCGAGGCCCCAGGGCTCGGCGATGAGGTCCACGCCCGCGCCGCCGCCTTCCGGGCGCGCCGGCAGATCCTTGGCCAGCCGGGTGGGGAGCCCCTTGCCGTCGAAGCGATAGCAGCCGCGGGTGCAGCCGTTGGCCACCACCGGCGCCAGGTCGAAGCGGAATCCGTCGACCCCCAGATCGGCGTGGAAGTACCGCAGCGAGTCCACCACCAGATCGCCGGTGACCGGGTCGGCGGTGTTCACGTTGGGCCCCACGCCGTTGCTCGACACGTAGCCGCTCCCGGCGTCGTCGAGCTCGTAGAAGGTGCGGTTGTCGAGGCCGCGCATGCTGTAAATCGTGGCGGCGGGGCCGTTTCCACCGCCCTCGGCGGTGTGGTTGTACACTACATCGATCCACACCTTGATGCCCTCCGCGTGGAAGGCGTCGACCATGGCGCGCAGCTCCCGGGTGGGCCCGCCCGGCGACTTGTCGAAGGCGTAGCGGCGGTCGGGTGCGAAGAAGGCGAGGGTGGAGTAGCCCCAGTAGTTGTCGCCCTGGGCTTCGGGGGTGCGGTCGTTCTGATCGTTGGGCGTCTCTTGCACCGGCAAGAGCTCGATGGCCCGAACGCCCAGCTCCCGCAGGTAGCGCGCCCGCTTCGCCGCGCCGCGATAGGTGCCCCGCTCGGCTTCGGGAATCGTCTCGTCGTTCTTGGTGAACCCGCGAACGTGGACCTCGTACGCCACGTCGTCGGCGATGGGCCGCTCGGGAACCGCCTGGGGACGGGCCACCGGGGGCGGCACCACCACACCCTTGGGCGCCACCGGACCGGAGTCGAGGGCGCGGGCGCCCGGCCCGGTGCGATACGTGGAGCCGTTGCCGTTCACCAGGTTGATGGGATCGTGGCTCACCTCGAGGGCGTAGGGATCGAGGAGCAGCTTGTTGGGGTTCATCCGGTTGCCGTCCTTGTCGACGTCGGCAACGAACCCCACCTCGGTACCTGGCTGGAAGGCAGGATCGTACGGCCAGTTGGGGCCGAACGCGCGCAGGCCGTAATAGATGGCGCTGTCGATGCCGGCTTTGCGCAGCGCGCCTTCGGTCACGTGGAGCCGGAACGCGTCTTTGCCGCGCTCCATGGGCAAGCGCAGCCGTTCGGGGCCGTTCATGGCCTCGGCATACAGACAGAGCTCGAGGCGCGTGGCGTTGGGCGCCCGCACCCGCACCTCGAGATCGCCATTCGCATACCTGCGCGCCCCGAGCGGCGGTCCCACCGACCAGGGGTCCGCGGGGATCTCCTCGACCACTGCGGCGTCGGCGCCACCATCCCCCCGCCTTGCGCCAGCGTCGGCCGCCGCGCCATCGGGGTCGGCGCTGCACGAGGGCGTCGCGAATGCACATCCAACGACGAGCGCGATCAGAATTGCGTGATAGCTTCGGTTCATCGTGCTCCGGAAAGAAAAGCACCCGAAGACGAAGCGCGCCTCGGTGCGCCCACCAACGTTTGCGGAGCAAACGTCAGCCATCGACGACCCCACCGGGCCCATGGGCGTTCGTTTGCTCGTGCAGAGCGACGGCGATCGCGCCGCGAGCCAGAGCGTACGCACCACCGCGCCCACGCTCATCGTGCCGGTGCACGCAGGCATCGCGCAGCTCCAGCTGGGCGCCGAACAGCACCTCGTGGACCGTTCGTCGTGGGTGCTGGTGCCGGCTGGTACCCGCGCGGTGGTGCAGGCCAAGAGCCCGGTCACGCACACGCTGCTGCTGTCGCTGAGCGTCGGGCTCCGCACCGCGGTGGTGCGCGCCTACGGCGGCGAAATCCAGCTCACCCGCTTCGACCGCTACGTGACCGAGGTGCAGATCATGGCCCGCACCAACTGGGTCAACGAGCTCGCCCACCGGTACTTGTTCGAGCGTGCCGTGTGTAAGAAGCGCGACAACGTGGCCACCGCCTTCCTGGAGATGGAGCTGGTGAAGGAGGTCTACTTCCTTTGCCACGAGCGCTACACCGAGCGGGAACGCGCCTCGGTGGTGGAGCAGAAGACGACGCTCGCGGAGCGCGCGGTGGCCATCGTCGAGGCGCACCTCTTCGAAGCGGACATCGTGCAGCGCCTCCAGCGCGGCTGCGGCGCCAGCCCCAGTAGCTTGCTTCGGACCTTCAAGCGCGAGCTCGGGCACAGCCCGCTCACCTACATTCGCGCGCGTCGCCTGGACGAGTCACTGCTCCTCTTGAAGTCGAAGCGCTACGCCGTGGGCGAGGTGGCCACCATGGTCGGCTACAAGAACTTCGCCGCCTTCTCCCAGGCGTTTCGCGCACGCTTCGACATGAAGCCCTCGGAGGTCACCGCCGCCGCGCGGTGATGCGCGTCAGAGCGCGCGCTTGTAGATGACTGCGGAGCGCCCCGGAAGGTTCACGACCAATCGACCCTGATCGAGCGTGGTGCTCGGCGGCGCGCCATCGCCCAGCTCGTCGACGAGCCGCGTGCCATCCGGGAAGATCGCCGGCGGCACCGGGATGCGCATGGTGCCCGACGCTGCCGCGCCGTTGCTGATGACCACGATGCGCGCGTCCGCACCCACGCCCCGCGCGAACGCGTAGACGTTGGGATTCTGCGGGCCGTTCTGGCGCCACAGCTCGCGATACGCGCCGTCGATGAACGCGGGGGTGGTCTTGCGCAGCGCCGCCAGCTTCTGCACGCGGGCGAACACCTGGCCGGCGCCGGCCACCGCCTGGCCGGGATGGGGC
>JABFRG010000973.1 GCA_013141295.1 Polyangiaceae bacterium | reverse complement strand
GGGTACCGCCGGTGTCGCGGCGTCTGCGCGGAGCGCGCTCACCAGCGTCTCGTTGTCGCCGAGCCCCAGCGTCGCCAGTCGATCGAGCACCACGCGATCGCCGTAGACGCGGTCCTTGAAGCTGTCTTGCACCTGCTTCATGTCGAAGACCAGCTCGCCGGTCAGCATGTACACGGTCACGAGTGCGAGCGAGTACACG
Organism: Polyangiaceae bacterium; assembly: GCA_013141295.1. GTDB lineage: Bacteria > Myxococcota_A > Polyangia > Polyangiales > Polyangiaceae > JABFRG01. The sequence goes on along the minus strand of JABFRG010000973.1, from coordinate 3,024 downwards.
TCGGTGGCGGGGCCCACCGGCATGCCGCACAGCTGCTCCGGCGCCGCCCACCGCGGGGAAAAGAGCGCCACCGTGCTGATCGAAGGCTCGTCCACCCCGTCGATGGCCACCGGGCGCCGGATGTCGGAGTGCGCGATGCCGAAGTCCGCCAGCTTGGCGATGCTGGTCTGGCCCACGTACCCGAAGAGGATGTTCGACGGCTTGATGTCGCGATGGATGATCCGGTGCGCGTGGGCTTCTTCGATGGCCGAGGTGATGGGCTCGAGCACCTGCATCGTCTCCTCGAAGCCGAGCGGACCGTAGCTTCGGATGCGGTCTTCGAGGTTGCCGCCGTCGAGGTATTCCGAGATCTGCACCGGCTGCTTGCCGTCGGGGAGGTAGCCGTAGTCGAAGATGCGCAGCGTGTTCGGATGCTGCAAACGCGACAGCGCCAGAGCCTCGCGCTCGAAGTGTTGATAGGTCGCCTCGAACACCTTGTCGCGCCCGGCGCCCGGCTCGAGCGACACCTTCATCACCTTCGCGCACACTACGCGGTCGAGTCGGTCATCGTGTGCGCGGTAGATGGTGGCCATGCCCCCGCGTCCAATCACGTCGATGATCGTGTAGCGATCGAGCAAGCGCTCGCCCGCGACGAGATCACGAAGAGACTGGCGCGCCATGACTTCCTTCGAGTTTAGCTCGGAGCCCCCGGCGCGACGCAGAAATGTGGCACGCGCACACGGGATTTACCGAGGGTTCGAGCCCTCAGGCGCAGATCTCGCGTACGGTCGCGAAGGCTCGCGACGAGTCGCGAAATTCTACCGACCGAGGAGACGACCGCGGTTCGACGCGGCGCCCTCGACCGCCTTGCGGAGGATGATGCGCTCGCCGGCTTTCTTCCCCTCCGAGAATGTTCCGCTCCGCCTCTCTCCGCTGTAGCGCACGTGGCGCACGTGGGGATGGCGCTTCTTGAAGTAGTCGCCGAGGTTGCCATCCTTGACCCACACCAGGCCCTCGCCCGCAGCGCGCTTCTCTTCGCGGGCTAGCTTCGACCCGAAGCCGGCCATCACGCCTGCAAGATACACGCGTCGCTCGCGATCACTGCGGAGGCCGGTGGCGCGCTTGTGCTCGGCCCACAGACGCTCGCTGGTGCCGCGGAGAAACCCGTGCACGTACTCGGCGATGTCGAGGTTGGCCTGGCGTCCGCAGATCTCCAGGACGCTCCCGCGCTTTCCGTCGGCGGGGCGATAGGCGGAGACCCAGATGGCTTCCACGAAGAAGTGGCTCACCAGGATCGCCGCCAGCATGCGCTCGGCCTCGTACACGCGACCGGTGGGCGCGCCCAGGTGGCGGTGCCCGTGGGAGGTCTCACCGGCGGGCGGCGGGGTGAGGTTGTGCTTGGCGATGAGTCGTTGGGCCGCCACCATCGCGGCCTCCGCCTCGTGCACGTTGGGGCTCTCGGCCAACGCCAGCAACTTGGCGATGCGCTCCACGACCCGCATCTCTTCGTCGGATGGTGCGTAGGGGAGGCCCTGCGCGCGGCCGTCGATGCCGAGCTCGCGGCAGACGCGCTGGAACGTGGCGCCGTGGGCGGTCTCGTCGAGCACGCCCAGCGCTTCGTGGACGAACTGGTGCGCCATCTCGTGCTTCAGCACTTCGATCACCAGGGTCCACGGCTGAGAGGTGACGAACGTGCGCGAGAACTCCAGGGCGCGCGCGCCGAGTTGCCAGCGTCCCAGAAACGACGAGGCGTCCGAGAGGCCCAGCACCGGCGGCTGGAGGCGACTGCGGAAGCGCGACACGTTGAGGAGATGCCACTCCGCGGCGAGCTCTCGCAGCAGAAGCCGCTCCAGCTCCTGCGGCGTCGGCGCCTTTCGCGGCGCCTCGGTGCGGCGCCTCATCGCGGCACCGGGTTGTCGTGGACCACGCGCAGGACGTTGCCGCGGAGGATCTTCCCGATGGCCCGCTCGCTGAAGCCGGCCTTGAGCATGGCGTCGGTGAGCAACGGTAGACCGCGCGGATCCTGCAGGTCCTTGGTGGGGACGATGAAGCCGTCCCAGTCGCTCCCCAGCGCCGGCGCATCTTCGCCGGCCACGTCGAGGATGTGCTTCAGGTGGGCCACCACCGGATCGAGCCCGTCGCCTCCGAGAAAGCGCGGACAGAAGATGACCCCGATGCAGCCACCGGTGTCGGCCACCGCTCGGAGCTGCGCGTCGTCGATGTTGCGCCAGTGCTCGTAGACGCCGAGGACGCCGGTGTGGGTGACCATCACCGGACGCGTGGCCACCGTGCACGCGTCGAGGAAGCCCCGACGATTGATGTGCGCGAGGTCCACGATGACCCCCAGCGACTCGCACTTTCGCACCAGATCGTAGCCGAAGGGCGTGAGGCCGTCGTGATCGCGTTGGCCGCGGCCGTAGGCCGGGTAGCCGACCTCGTTGTCGCTGAAGTGGAGCAGGCCCAGGTAGCGAACGCCGCGGCGGGCGAAACCTTCGAGGCGTTCGAGGCTGCCTTCGAGGGCGTGCGCGCCTTCGATGCCCAGGAGCGCAGCCTGGGCGCCACTGGCGTTGCACGCGTCGATCTCTTCCTGGGTGCGCACCAGGTGCAGCGCGCCCGGACGCCGCGCGATGTTCTCTTCGAGGGCGTCGATCTGCTCGTCGATGACCCGCGCCAGGCCCGCCGCACGCCGGTGCATCGGGAGCGACACCAGGCCGAAGAACTGCGCGCCCATGCCGCCGTCGCGCATCCGTGGGAGGTCCACGTGGCCGCCCAGAGCCCCGAGCGGAAGGGGCGGGGTGTGACGCTGGTGCAGATCGTAGCCGAGCCAGCGGGACCACATGAGCGTGTCGGCATGCAGATCGATGGCCGGGTGGCTCTTGTGAATCGCCTTCGCCTCTTCGCTGCCGAGCATGACGCACGGAACGCTACCACAGAGTATACTCGGCGCCGACCCATGTGGACCCGGAGAGAACGGTGCGCGCTCATCGCGATGGTGGACCTGGCGGTCCACGGCGGCCCGAAGCCGGTACAGGCGCGCGCCATCGC
>JABFRG010001009.1 GCA_013141295.1 Polyangiaceae bacterium | reverse complement strand
GCGGGTCAGGACGCATCGCGAGACGGCGCCAGTAGCGGAGATGCGGCGACGCTTCCGGCGGCTGCCAACGTGCACCTCGCCGCAGGCGGCGCCCACACCTGCGCGATTCTCACCGGCGGCGTCCTCAAGTGCTGGGGCTACAACGGCTACGGCCAGCTCGGGCTCGGCGACACCAAGACCCGCGGCGCCGTCGCCGGCACCATGGGCGCGAACCTGCCGGCCGTTTCCCTGGGCGCCGGACGCAGCGCAGTGAGCGTCGCCGTCGGCGACATGTTCACCTGCGCCATCCTCGACAACGCGCAGGTGAAATGTTGGGGCTACAACTTCGGGCAGCTCGGGCTCGGCGATACGCAGAACCGCGGCGACGCACCGGGCGAGATGGGCGACGCCCTCCCGGCGGTCGATCTCGGCGCGGGACGCACGGCGAAGAGCATCACCGCTGGCGGCACCCACGCGTGCGCGGTGCTCGACGATGGCTCGCTCAAGTGCTGGGGCTACAACGCCTTCGGCCAGCTCGGCCTCGGAGACTCACGGACGCGCGGCGATGGGCCAGGGGAGATGGGCAATGCGCTCCCGGTCGTCGACGTGGGTCCGGGCCGTCGCGTGCTGGCGGTGGAGGCCGGCTGGCGAAGGACCTGCGCGCGCCTCGACGACGGCACCGCGAAGTGCTGGGGCGCCAACGATGGCGGGACCCTGGGCCTCGGCGACTCCACCAGCCGCGGCATGTTCGCAGGCCAGATGGGCGCGGCGCTACCGACCCTGGACTTCGGCCCTGGGGCGCGCGTCGTCGGGCTGGGCGTGGGCCACTATACGTCGACCGCGCTCATCGACTTCTCGCACGCATGCGCGCTCCTCGAAGGCGGCGCGCTCAAGTGCTGGGGCGGCAACTACGCAGGCGAGCTGGGGATCGGTGATCTCGAGCGACGCGGCGACGCTCCGGGCGAGATGGGGAGCGCGCTTCCTCCGGTCGGGATGGGCGCGGGCCGCACCGTGCTGCAGATCTCCAGCGGCGAGGCCTTCAACTGCGCGCGCCTCGACAACGGTCAGGTGAAGTGCTGGGGCGCCAATGCCAGCGGTCAGCTCGGCCTCGGCGACACGACCAATCGCGGTGGCTCGGCGGCAACCGCGGTGGCCACTCTGCCGCCCGTCGACCTCGGCACCGGTCGAACCGTCACCGATCTCGCGGTGGGCGGCCGCCACGCATGTGCACGCCTCGACAACGATGCGATTCGCTGCTGGGGCGAGAACGGCGACGGCGAGCTCGGTCTCGGAAACACCACGAACCGCGGCGACGCGGCCGGGCAGCTGGGCGACGCGCTGCCGGTGGTGTCGCTGCAATAGCGTTTCACTCACTTGCCCTTGCAGACGGCGAACTTGCCGTCGAAGCGCGCGCGGAGATCGGCAGCCGCGGCCCCTGCCCGCGCGTTCTGCTCCTTGTACACGTCGAAGGCGGCCTTGCAGTCGCCGGCCCGGGCGAAGCACGCGGGAGCGCGCTCGCCGAGGGTCTCCGGCAGGAGCATCAGGTTCACGTCGGAGTCGGCGGCCCACTTCACCTGGCTCTTGAGTCGCTGGGCGGCGTCGTAGGCGTCGCGGCAGGCCTTGGGCTCGGTCTTGGTGAAGGCGCCGTCGTGAAGCGTGGCAGCGGCGCGCACCAGCTCTTCACGCGGCGTCATGCCCTTGCCCCGGCACATCTTCGCGACGTTGTCCGAGACCAGCATGTCGATGGTCGCCGGGGCCATGCCCATCTTGGCGTAGCTCTTGGTGTAGAGCTCGCGGCCGGCGTCGCACTGGCCGGTCATGAGCAAGCAGGCCGCGCGCGGCTGCGAGTACTTCGAGGCGGGGTTGGTGGTGTGCTTGGTGCTCTCGGGCTCCAGGCGATCGTAGGCGTCGTACTCGGCGAGGCAGCCGGCGCCGTCCTTGGCCATGGCCTTCTCTTCCGCCGAGGCGATGTGGCCTTCCGCCGACTTGCCGGCGTCCTTCTCGCGTTTGAGCTGACCTGCCAGGTTCTTGGCGTCCGGGGTCTCGGGGGCGAGAGCCGCCTCGGCGCTCGGGTTCTTGCCCTCGTCGATGGCCCGGAGCGAGAGACGGATGGGCGTCTTGCAGCCGGTCACTTCTTGCGCCGACTCGCTGCGGCAGGTGCTCAGCAGGCCGCCCTTCTTCTCGGCGGCGCTCGCGTACTTGGATGAGCCACCAGCGCCGGCGCCCCACACGGTTCCGCCGGCCTCGCCCTGGATGTTCTTCTTGCTGCCGAGCGCGAAGGCCCCGAGGTTGTAGCCGTACACGAAGTGCGTCACGTCCTTGCACCCCGGCACCGTGGCGAGATCCCCGCGGTACTGCGCGGCGCGGGTGGCCGTGCGGGTGCCGGCGACGAAGTACTCCATGAGGAACTTCTCGCCGGCGCTGACGCGTGCGCCCAGCGTGGCGACGCCCAGCGGTAGCTTGGCGTAGAGCTCGCCTTCGTTCTGGATATCGATCTTCTCCACCGAGCCCGAGGTCCAGTCGATGGTGCGGTATGCACCGAATTGCCCGGGCACCGAGTCGTTGCGACAGGTGTCGACCACCCGCAGCTCGCAGCCGGTGTAGGCCACGAACACCAGGTTCGAGGTGGCGATGGCCTCGAACTGCGACATGTCCGTAGCGTCCCACTCCACCACGAACGGGCGATCGTGGTTCTTGGGGCTGCACTTGTTGGCGCCGGCAAAGGTGCCGTCCATGAGCGCGCTCTGCCCGGATGCCCGAGCGGGGCCCACCGCGGGCACGGAGCCACCGCAGGCGACGAAGAGGAGGGAGACGGGCACGAGGGAGAGCGCGCGCTTCATGAGGGCGGCGAACTTCCCACATTTCCCGGCGCGCGGCTACGCGCGGGAGAGGCACGGTAGAGCTTCGCGCACGGTTGACGCCCCGGACGTGACGGATACCCTGGGAGATCATGATCCGTTGGGCGAAGCGTGTGGGTCCGTCGTGCTTCGCCGTGACCGGGGTGCATGCTCCTCGCGCACTGCACGACCTTCGATAGCCCGACCCCCTCGACCGATGGTGGCGGCGCGGACGCGACCGCGAGCCTCGATACCGGAGCGCCCGACGGCAAGAGCACGAACGAGGTGACCTTCCTCGAGGCGCGGACGACGCCAGGGAAAGGCGGCACCGACGTCGTCCCCCTGCTTCCAGCGCCGGCCAAAGCGGGCGACGCGCTCGTGGCGTTCTGGCTCACCAGCACCTCGCCGATTGCCCCTGCGCTCGAGTGGCAACTGGCCGGCTCGGTCACCATCGGCCCGGCGGGCTCGCAGTCTTCCCTCTGGGTGGGCTCGCACGTCCTCACCGCCGCGGAGGTCGCAAGCCAAACGCCGTTCAAGTTCATTCAGAAGAACGACGGGCCTCAGGAGATCACACTCCTGGTCTTCCGCGGCGCGCGGCCCGTCGACCCGGCAAACCCCGTCAAGGTCCAGGCGTCGAGCTCGAACGGTCCGATCACGGGGTTGCCCTTCGACGTCAGCCCCAGCGGACCGAGTCGCGCGGTATTCGCGTTCGCATCGGCCTCTACCGGTACGCAGTTTCCTGGTGTACCGGCCGGCTTCACCGAGCTAGCCCGAACAACGGGCTCGCTCGTCGTCTACCAACGCAGCGACATGTTCCCCGCGGGGGCCACCGTGACACCGCCGACGATTGTGCTCCCCGACGTTGGACCGGTGGGAAGCGCCGCACTGGGCATCATCGCCGCTCCGTGACGAGCGAGTGTCCGCGAACGCGACCGATGTGCGGGTGATCTCCGCCTTCAGGCGCAGCGTACGGTGACCGTGTGGGTGTGGCCGGCGCCGGTGGTGGCGGTCACGGTGAGCGAAGCGCCGGTCTTGAGGCTGGCGAAATCGGCGGCCGTGAGCGACACGCGGTGATCGTGGCCGGAAGCGCCTTGAATCGAATAGCTCTTCGCAACGCCACTTGCGATATCGGCCGCCGGCACAGCCAGCGCGTGACCGTGGTTGGCAGAGATCTGCGCCGCAGAGATACCCGACTTGCAGCGCGCGGCGGGCGGGCTCACGACGGGACCGGTGCAGGAGACCGTCACCGAGTGGGCGTGACCGAGCGCGGTGGTCGAGGCCACCACGACCTTGCCCTTGGTCTTGAGCGTCGCGAAGTTCGCGGCGGTGAGCGAGACCTGGTGCGCATGTGAGCCGCTCAGCGTGTACGTCTTGGCGACGCCGGCGGTGACGTCGGCCGGGGGAACCGTGAGCGCATGCCCGTGGTTGGTGCCGATGGTGGCGCCGACGGCCGCGCAGGAGCGGAGCTCGTCCTCACCATTTCCGACGTCGTCGGCATCGTCGGCGGCCTCGGCCACACAAGCGGGGAGCGCGGCGGCGGCAGCGAGAAGGCCACCGAAGCAGGCGAGCTGGACGAGGGCGGAGCGACGAGCGACGACGTTGGTTTCCATGCGCCGCGGTCTATCACCCAGGGCTGGCGCGACCAGCGCCGGGAAGCGCTCGATCCTTTCCGCGCGGGAAACGGATCGCGCTACGCTCGCCGAATGCTCGAACGCGGCCTTCTCGGAATCGTGGTTCTCGGATCCCTGGCCGGAGGGTGCGGAGGCCCCAGCGCCCAGCCCACCGCGCCGGCGACCGCCGAGCTCACCTGTCCCCCCGGCTCCCATCGCGTGCAGGGTACATGCGTAGGTGAGGTTTCGTGTCCCACCGGCACCGGCTGGAGCGATGGCGCGTGTCGGCCAACCGCAGCAGCAGCACCGCCCGCAGCCACGACGAGCGCCCCCTCGGCCGATGCGTGCTTCTTCAACATCAATTCCATTCCCGTGAGCCAGGTGCACGTCGACGGCGTTGCCCTGGGCCCGACGCCGCGCGTGCGCGCTCCGTTGAGCCCCGGTCAGCACGTCGTCGTCTTCGTGGCAGGGCAGGAGAAGAAGACCCTCACCGCCACCTGCGCGGCGGGCGAGACCAAGACCGTCGCGGCAAAGCTCGACCCGGGATACTGACGGCCGCTCAGCGCAAGCAGGAGCCGAGCAGGCCGAGGACGAACATCAAGATCACCGAGCCCACGAGCCCGAAGGTCTGCGTGCGCGCGATGCGGTCGAGCACGTCGGCGCCCTTCGCCGTGGCGCTCTCGGCGGGCCTGGCGGTGAGCCGCCACCACTGAATTCCGAGCACCAGCCAGTACGCCCCGAAGCAGAACGACACGGGAATACCGAGCCACGCGTTACGCGGGAGCACCAAGGTGCCGTCACCGGCGAACGTCTGCCAGACCAAGAGCGCGTCACTCCCGACGAGGAGGGCCCCGAAGAGGAGCGCCGAAAGGGCAAAGACGCGGGGCGGTCGCATTCGTCGATGATACGCCAGCGCGAGGCGGATCTTCCCGGCTCATTTCGGGGGTGCTTGTTTCATGCGAGTCAAGGATCGCCCGAGCGAGTAAAGAAAGAAGGCTCGAAGTGCCAGGCCGAAGGTGGGGAATCCCGAGTCCTTGGAGAGCACGAACAAGGCCACCACATCGACGACCAGCAGCACCATGGTTGCGCCCAGCGTCTTGCGCGATCCGCGGCCGGTGAAGAATCCCAAGACTGCCAGCAGGATGCCGAAGAGCAGGTTGCCAATGGCATTCTCGGATGCGCCCCCACCGGAAACGCGCATGGCGAAGGCGACGAGGCTCATGGCCGCCAGCACGTACGTCACGCCGGCCGCCGAGCCCGCCGCTGCCTTGGGGTCGAGAACGCTGCCGGGAACGTGCACGCCGTTGTAGGTGATGGCGAGACCGCCCACGTACTGAACGAAGAGCTCCTTGCCCTTGGGCGTCTCGATGCGCTCCCCACGCGTGAGCGCCGCGCGATCTGCAAACGTGTGCAGCACCGCGCCGTCGAGGAGCACCTCGGTGTTGACGAAGGAGCCCGTCCACCGGAGCTCGAGCCGCTCGCGGCCATCGGGACGAAGCTTGAACTTGCGCGAAGGCATGGCGCTCAGGTTAGCGCAGACGGCGGCTGGCATGCGTGGCACGCTGGAGTGCCACGCGTGCCGCCGGGGCACCTACTCGCCGCGGGTCGAAAGAGGAGGGCGAGGTCCGTCGAAACGCGCCCGCACTCGCCGCGGGTGCTCCGACACCAGCAGCTATGGTAGCATCTCCGCCATGGCGACGAGGAAGCCCGCAATGCAGCACTTGCGTGCCCCCATGTACGAGCAGCTCCTTCTTTTCCCCGAGCGTGCGGAATACTTAGGTGAGGATCGCTTCGACTCGTACCGCGTGAGCCTTGACCACTGGGGCGCACTGGCGGAGACCTTCCGCGAGGCATTCGAGACCGTATACGAGCGCAGCAGCGCGCGCGTCCTCTTGGTGCACGGCGGTCAGGGCCATGGAAAGAGTCTTTTCGTGCGTACGCTGGAGAAGGACTTCGAGGCCTCCGCCACCTCGAGCGCACCCGACACCAACAACCTCTGGCACGTTCTCGCCGGTGGCGCGCCCCTCGATATCGACAAGGTGCGACGCGCGCGCGATACAACCGCCCTCCGACGGGTGGAGCCACGGAGCGAGTGGTTGAAGAAGGAGCGCGACTTCGCCACGGGCAACGCGCAGGCCATGCGGATCTTCCTGCTCGACGACGCGCAGAAGGACCCGTTCGTCCGCGAATGGGCTGACTTGACTCAGGGTGAATACTCGCGCCTCAAGGCAGACGGGCACCGCAGCACGGTGCTCGAGTCCGTGGCAGAACGCATCGTCGAGGATTGTCGGGGCGATTTTCGCCGCGCGCTCTTCGTCCTCCTCTCGAACGATCCGGCGTATCTCGACGACCTCAAGACGCAGCTTGACCGATCGCACGAGGGGCTCGCCAAGCGCGTCGAACTGCCGCTGCCGGTTCCCTCGGTGAAAGAGGAAATCGTTCGCACCAACACGAACCTCCTGAATCCCCGGAGCTATTGGTTTTGCCTCGACCAGGGAGGACCGGAAGAGAAGAAGGACGCATACAGCACGTTGATGGGAGACCGAGGCTTCATCGATTCGTTCCAAGCGATCAGTCGTGCTCTGGCAGCTCAGCATCGGGCCAAGCGCACCGGCCGCCCGGCCAACAAGAATCTCCTGACGCTCGTCACCCTGGGAACGACGCCGGCCGACGTCGAGTCGTTCATTGCCGACCACGAGCTCGAGCCCGACGATTCCAGCTCGGACACGCACACCGGGGTATGGTGGTTTCGAAATCGGTGGGCTTCGGCGCTGAACCTACCGCCTGGGGGCGACCACTCCCGTCGGGCCAGCCTCGTCGAATCCGAATTCTCCCTCCGGTGGGTTGCGCTCGACATGGTCGCCACCTGGGCACTTTGCGAGGCGCCAGACGAGAACCTTGCCTCGAAGCTCATCGAGATCGTCCGACTCGCTCCGAGCATTGGCGCGCCGAAAGCCGCCAAAGAGAAGGGCAAGGATGCGCTCTCCACCCTGAACGAGGTGCTCAAGGGGTTCGCGGCAGACGCGAGAGCAACGGGTTTTGCAGAGCGGTTCACCCGAATGGCGCCCCAGCAGCGCAGCCAGGCCTACGAGTCGCCGATTGCGGACCGGCTTGGCCGACCGCTGAGCAAGTCGCTCCGCGTCAGCGGCTCACTCAAGCCCGACGTGATTCTCGAGGAGTACGAACCTTGCGCGGTAACCAAGGCGACCAGCCCGGAGAACAAGGCCATCGAGCTTGCGATCAAGCGAGGATGCCACGTGATCGAAATGACCGCGCACCTTCAGGCAGACATGCGCGGACTGGACAAGTATCTCGGTGACAAGGTGCGCGTCTACGCCGAGCTGCTCGAGTCGGTGTGACCGTCAGCTGAGGTCCTGTTTCACCGATCTATCTTGATGCGTTGATGAGTGCGGCCCGGCTCATCGGCACCCGAATCGCGCCGAGGTGACCGCGTGGGACTTCAGAGTAGATGCGACGGGCCATCGAGCGATTGCGAGCGGACGCAATGAAACGGAGCGGGGGCAATGTCATGACAGCGCATCGCAACAGATGGGGCCACGAAAACCGGGTCTTCCCAGCACGAAGCACCATCACCTTCTCGCGGAAAGCTCGCTCGAAGCGTGCATCGTGAAAGGCGAGCAGGTGGGCACCGAGCTCAGTCGGGACTGCAAGCATGTCTTCGCCTACGATTGCAGCAGATGCCGCCCGATGGAATGCCAGCAGGTCACTCACCGACATCGGCGGCACCATGAGGAGCAGCCCGGCCGGTGGGCGAGCCGCTTCAAGCGGAGTTGGCCAGCGCGCAACTGAGATCATGTCTCCGTACTTGGTCGAGCGCGTCCGAAACTCGACGTAGTTTCCGCCCTGAGTATCGAAGTTGTAGACGGCGAAGGTCGTGCCGTCCCCTTTGAAGCCGACTGCGAACGCGGTCGAGAGGGTACCGTAGTCGAGACGTAGCGCGTCGGCGGCCTCGAAGCCGAGGTGCGCGAGCTCCTCCCGCACCTCTCGGAAGTCACGCCGCATGTCCTCCGCGAAGTTCGACTCGTCGGCGGACAGCATGGTCGCGCTGGGGGGAAAGGGAATGCGGGCGAACGTCCACATCAAGCCGGCCATGCCCCCTACGAGGGCGAAGTAAACGGCGACAAGTACGAGGATGACGGTCACGGGGGTACTCACTCCAAAGGACTTGAGAACGATGCCTCCACGGACACGACGACGCTCTTGAGCCCCCGGGGGCTACTTCGCCGCTGCCCTTGGACAACGCTGGCTGTTGCGGCGTCGCTCTGCATGTTGGCCTCCACTAGCAGAGCCAGGTCGCTCGAAGAAGTCGCTCGAAAAAAATGGCTATCCTTGCGGCCCGCCCTGACTACCGGTTCATGACAGCCAAAGTGGCTGCGGCGTGCATGGCACGCTCGAGTGCCACGCATGCCGGCCCGGTTCCGCCGTCCCTCGCCTGTCCTCGGACAGGGCCGAATCGTCCGGGACGCAGTGCGAGCAACGACGGAGCGGCGAACCAGCGTGCGGCACGTCGCGTGCTTCGGTGGCCGCCCATGAAGCTGTCTCCGTGTCACAGGTTCGTGGTCCTGGAAGGCGTCCACATCGACCGTACCGTGCTTGCAACCCTGAGGAAGTGGGCCGCCAGACGGGGGCTATCGCTGCAGGACGCAATTCAGATGGCCATCCTCGCGTTCAATGAACGCACCTCGTCTTCGGCGCGCATCTACCCGCCGTAGCCGCGGAAGGGCAGCACCAGGTTCGGGTCGGCCTTCTTTGCGTTGCGGAGGGCGTAGATGCGCACGAACGCGCCCTCGGTCTCGGGCGACATGACGTCGAAGCCGAGCCGGGCGAGCTTGTTGCAAAACTTCCCCACGTCGTCGAAGTAGCTGGCCGGCTCCCAGATGTGGAGCGAGCCATCGAGCCGGAGGCAACGCCGCGCCTCCCGCACGTAGTCGGTGAAGTTCGCGCCCATGAGCGCGAGGCAGAGGATGGCCACGTCGAGGGTGCCGTCCTTCAGGGGCACCTGGGCGATATCGCAGGCAACCACGCTCGCGTCGATGGCGACGTGGTCGAAGCTGTGAACGCGGTGCCGTTCGGAAACCGCCTTGCCAATGAGCGCTTCACCACAGCCGAAGTCACCCACCACCAGGCCTTCGCGTTCGGGTTCCGAGAGCCAGCGAATCTCTTCCTTGTAGGGAACCACCGGCCACGAGGCGCGAAGCTGGCTGTACATCGTGTGGTAGTGCGCCCACTCCTCTGGGTTCGCAGCCAGCCTGGCGTGCGTGGCGTCGCTGCCCGCGGCGTACCACCGGTTGTTCATCCTCGAAAAGTCGCCGTACCGGGCCACGCGGCGGGCCACTTCGGTCGGCTCGCCTGAGAGCGGTATCTTGATGACGGGCCGAAGGATCTCCGCGATGTGGCCGGCCTCGAGGCGACCGAGCCAGTTCATGATGTCTTGCTGCGCCTGGCTCGGGGTGCGGAGGTTGCCTTCCGGCACCACGCCGTCGACCGCGGCGTCGGCGATGGACTTCTTGTAGTCCAGCCGGTGCAGCTTCGACTCGCAGTACGACCAGCGCTCGCCGTTGACCATCGCGAACGTGACCGGGATGACGACGCGGACCTTTTCGAACTTGCTACCCTGGCGGTACAGCCGCCCGACGAGTTGCTCATACTCGGCATTGGTCCAGGGCAGGCAGTTGATGATGAGCTTGTTGCACACATACTGCAGGCCATTGACGCCGGTACCGATGCGGCTCGAGGCGATGAGCACGTCGATGCTGCCATCCGGCTTGAGAAACTCCTTCAAGTGGGTGTCGTCGGTTTCGCCGGTGAGCATGCCCACGCGGAACCCCGCGGCGTCCACCGCTTCGCGAAGCATGCTCGCGATGCCGTCCACGTAGTGGGTGTAGATGATGGCCTTCTCGCCGGGGGCGAGGTGCTTCAGAATCGTGGGAATGCGAAGGCGAGTCAGCACCTGCTCGAGCTCGAGCGTGGTGCCGCGCCCGACTTCGCGAATCTCGTCGAGGGAGCCCTCGCAGTCGATCTCCACCTTCTCGCGATCGAGCTGAATCTGATAGTCGGGCTTCCATCGGGTGCCCAGGGTCACGAGCCGCTGGTACAGGCGCATGCAGTTCTGCACGGTGGCGCGGGTCTCCAAGTCGTCGTGGCGATGCCCGGTGATCATCTCCACCAGGCTCTTTCCCTCTTGCAGGGTATTGATTACCGGCGTGCCGCTCATACCCAGCACGCAGAGCTCGGGGCTCTTCTTCACCGCTTCGAGGATGAGCCCTTGCACCAGGCGTTTGCGTTTCGACATGTCGACGCCGGCGTCGCGCTGCTTCGCGTAGTGAATCTCGTCGACCACGACGAAGTCGACCACGTTGCGGTCAAGGAACCCCACCAGCTCCTGCTCTGAGGTGGGCTGCTGAAAGTGCTCGTAGTTCAGAATCAGGTAACGAGGCGCGGTGCCAAGAGGGTCGCTCCAGGTCGGGTGCCAGGTCTTCTGCGCGACCTCCGATGCGGGAAACGCACGCTGAATCTCGGTGGCCCAGTTCTCGACCACGGCGTTGGGGCAGCAGATGACCGTGAGCGACGCAGCCACGACGCGCGTGGCCACGATGGCGCTCAAGGTCTTCCCGGCGCCCATGCCCGACCAGTTGCCCACGCGGCGCTCGCTCCGCACGGAGACGGCAACGCGCCGCTGCATCAGGTTGGGCGGCGTGACAGGGGCGTCGGGCGCTGGGCGAAACGCATAGCCCGCCGGCGTCTCGAGCGCCTCGGCTTCGTCGAACTCTGCGAGGAATCGATCGCGCACCAGGGCGGAGTAGGCGTCGCCGTTGAACGCGGCGGCCTGCTCGCGGGCTTCCTGTGCGTTCACGTACGCGTGGCGCCAGAGCTTGGCCTTGGCGCTATCGAGCAGGAACTTCACGGTCTCGGCGTCGGCGTTGGCGGTGAGCACACTGTCGAGGGCAGCCAGCGCGTCCTGCGTCTTCACCAGCGGCATGGCGTCGTCGGCAGTGGCCGTCGCACTGGCCGAGGCGGTCGCAGCGGCGGCAGCAGCCGCAACGTCGTCGACCTCGCGACTCACATCGACGTCGACCCGCTCGCCCTCGTCGAGAGGCATGGGCGCCCCGGGGAGCGCGAAGGGATCGGCCGGTGCCGCGGCCTTGGCGCGTCCGTCGACAATCTCGAGGGTCAGCTTTTCTTCGGCGGCGAATTGGTCCACCAGCGATGGCTTTCCCTCGGCGAACTTCTCGAGCTCGCTGACCGGGAACCGACCAGAGGAGATGGCCATTACGAAGGGCCGCGAGTCCTTGTCGGCAAAGGCGCCCGCCTGCATGGCCAGCGCGAAGAGCTCGCTGGGGTTGAGGGCGCCCACGTGCGCCAGCAGCGATTTGACGAAGGCCCGCAAATTCTCGAGGGACCAGCCGCCGTAGCAGGTGGGGCACCGGCGGTTGCCGCGGGCGCGCGATCGCACTGTTGCCTGGTACTCGTGCCCATTGGGGCAGCGCCACCATGCATTCATCACGTGGTCCGCGTCCACCTGGGTGGGCGTGACGTCGCCGTTGCGGGTGGCGTGCCACTCGGCAGCCACGACCGGGTTGGTCATCGCGAGGGACTTCTCGGCCACTGCGCACACGGGACAGCTCGCGTCGCGGATCATCAGTAGAGGCGAGCGCTGGTAGTCATGGCCCTTCAGGCAGCGCCACCAGGTGTTGCCGGTGTGTGCCGCATCGACCTTGGCCGGCGAGAGATCGCCGTTCTTCTCGGGATTCCACAGCGGCACGATGCTGGGCCGCGTCTTGGCGATGGACGCCACGCTGGGCACGCGGCGGCAATCGGGACACGCCGCATCGCTGAGCATGGCGCGCGGCGATCGCTGAAAGGAGTGCCCGTTCTCACACCGCCACCAGGCCGGTCGAAAGCTCCGGACCAGCACCGCCGCGGCGGCACCGTTCTTGGCCTCGTCCCACAGTTTGCTCAGCAGCGGATGAACGTCGATCGACTCAGCCATATGATCCCCCCTTCGGCATGCTCAGCGCTGCGCGCTTGCGTCGACGGCGCGTTCCGCCATCTCGCGCGTGATGTTCTCATTCTCCAGCTTCGTGTTGCCGTAGGCCCAGTCAATCCGCTGTTCCCGCGTGTGTTGTGCCGACAGGCTCATGGATCGCCTTCCGCTTGGCAAGGAATTCGTCAGGCAAATCGAAATCCAAAGAGGCCTCCGCTGTCGGAGGCGTCGGAGAGCCGGACCGGGACGGCGTACGGCTCAACAGCAAAGCCGGCGGGAACGTCATTGGTGTTCAGGGTCACGATGTACTGGAACCCATTTGCCTTCGCGAGGTCCGCGCCGACGCGCAGCGCACTCGCCACCTGACGCGGATCGACCCCATCGAACAGGTGGCTATCGTGCACCAAGAATCCGGGGCTCCTGCCCCTTTCGAGGCTCAGCAGCATCAGCATCATGTCGAAGCAGAAGATGCGCATATTGTTGACCCCCTTGCTCTTCTCGGCCGGAATGTAAACTTCGAATAGCGGACCATTCTCGGTCGGTGTCAGGGTCAGGGATCCCGCTTTGTCGTCCTCGTAGAGTCGGGCAGAAATATCGCGAAACGTCAGCACGGCCTTGGCAATGAGGCCGGCTTGCTCTGCGTAGTCTTGATGTAGCCTCTCCGCCAGCCGTGCGCGCTCCGCCCGTAGCTTGAGCGTGCCGGTCTCGAGGGCTTCGGCGGCTTCGAACTTCTGCTTCAACGACTCTGCGCGAGCCTCGACCTTCGCAAGCTCCGACTGTAGGGCGGTGAAGTGTTCGAGCGCGCCGGCCGAGGTGAGCATCGTCATCAGCTCCGCGAGCCGCGCGTCCAGCCTGGCAAGTTCGCGATTTCTCTCGACCATCCGCGCACCCACGGCTCGGGTCTCCGCGCTCAGGTAGGCTCTTCGATTGCGAACTACAGATTCGTGAAATGCGCTCACGTCGTCGAACCGTTGCTTCACAAGCGCGGGCAGCGCAACGCCCACCTCCTCGTAGAGCCGATACAGATCATCGGGGGCCGGAGCCACCTCTTCCACCGTGGTCCTTTCAAGCTCGGCGAGGTAGCGGCGGTCGAGCAGGTTCTCATCGGCCAGCTCCGCAAGCTTGCCGGTGATGGCAGACGCCTCGCGCTCCAGGTCGTGGTACTGCTCGAGCACCTTGAACGATGCCAGGCCGGAGCGCAGCCTTCTGGCGTCTTCCTGCGCCACGATGTGCTCGCTCTTCAAAGACGCTGCGGAACCGATGACCGTGCCGAAGACGCCGTCCTTGAGGCCCTTCTTGAGCTGGTCCAGGGTCTTCTCTCGGTCTCGGACCTTTTGCCAACGATGCGGCACAGTCCAGTCGAGTCCCAAGAGGTAGGAGATGGCCACCTGCTGATCGACCATTTGCTGCTTCTGCGACTGCGCCATGGGCTCCGCCATGCCACCTCCACGCTCACGGCGCGCGAAGTAGGGGAACAGAGAGCGAAACTTCGGCGTCCACGCTTCGTCGGTCTGGTCGAGGCCGAACATCGCCGCCCCGAGCACCACTCTCCACTGGTCGTTCGTGAGATACCTCGCGCCGTCTTTGAACATCGGCTGCACGGGCCAGAGCACGGTATCGCCCTCGACCCGCACGCGCGAGTGCTTTTCGCCGGAGCGTTCCGCGCGAACAAACGACCCACCAAGTTCGAGCTCGAGCCCGAAGGTGGCATTCTGTAGGGCCGGCGTCCGGAACAGAGAGTCCGTTTCGCACTTCGAGCCGAGCAGGAAGTGAACGATCTCCACGAAGCTGGACTTGCCGGATCCGTTCCGCGTCTGCTTCTCGGTCGCACCGCGCGTCTTCTCGGCGAGCAACACGTTCAGGCCTGCGTGAAAGGTCAGGTCCTTGAACCGTGGATCGTCAGAATAGACGCGGCGAATCACGGCAACCTCGCGGACGGAGCCCTGCGGCGAACGCGGCCCCGATCGAGCTCGACTGCGCCGACCACGAAGAGCAGGTCGAGACTCAGCACGAACCAGTCGAAGGTGATCGCGTCCGCGCCCGTCCGAGCGGTGCGGAGCTCGTCCCAGATTCGCGAAACGGTCTTTGCCTGCGTGAGGAGCCGAAGAACGTCGGCTCCGACGGTAAGCAGCGCGTGCCGCGGTTGGACGCCTTTCGTCGGGAGAATCAAGGTGCCTCCAAGGACGGCGGCCGTTCGAAGATGTCGCACTCCTCGAAAAAGAACGCCAGGGCGGCCAACACGGCCTCCTGCGCGCCAGGCTCAAGAACGCTGTCGCCACCGGCGAAGCGCTGCAGCTCCCTGAAGATGGCGTCGGGCGCGTGGTCTTTGCGTAGCTCGGCATACCGCGCTCGAAAGCTCTCCGCGATCTGGTCCTGAAGGTTGGGTTTGAGCCGGAAGAACTTTCGCACGAGGTCGGCCCGACTCATGCCCGCGGTGAGCAGCGTTTGGACCGACGGCGAAAGCATATTCCGCTGGAGCTTGTCGGCAGGCACGGGCCGAAGATCGAGCCCTAGCGGCGGCGGGAGGCGCGCGATTTGGTCGAGCACAGGCGCCAGCTCTTCGAGACCGAGGGATATCATCTTGCGGCGCGTCGGCGCCGGCCCGAATAGCGAGCTGAGGTCTGCTTCGCTCAGCGCAAAGGTCTGCTGTCGCAGCTCCTCGTAGCCCCAGTCTTCGACGGTGAGCGGCGCGTGCTTCTGGCCCAGGTCGCGGAGCGCGGTGACGATCTGCGGGCCCAGCCCTTGTCTACTATTGTGAACGAAGACCCAGGTATCGAAGTGGGCTCGCCAATGGGTGAGGGCGCCGGCGAAATCGTCTTTGATCTTCGCGACGGCTGCGGCGGCCTTCAGCTCGTTGGGGGCGTAGCATTGAAAGAGCATCCGGCGCGTTCGAAGAAGGCCGTCGTTCTTGCGATCTCCGTCTTTCCCCCAAGGAAGGAGGCGGGTGAACTCTCCGGGCCAAGTCTTCTCCATGAGGCTCGAAAAGAAGTCTTGGAACGACTCGCCCCTCTGCTTGAGAAACGTGATCTCGAATCGACTTTCGAAGTGCGCGCGCTGCACGTCATCGAGCCCGCGCACTTCGCCGACGGGGCGGCGCGAAGCCGCGAGGTTCTGGGGCGGTGAAACAACGGCCGGGGTCGGCTTGCTCGCATCAGCCTCACGCGTGGGCGTGCGCGGCGGCGGTGCGACCCCCTTGGATTTCGATTTCTTCGCGCCCACGGGCAGGAGCGTAGACAACACTGCACATGCGTGCAAGCTGCGTCAGCGGCGCGCGTCCGCGGGCCCCCGGTCGGTCATCGCCCCTTCTCGAGCGCCTCGGCCGCCTGGTCGACCAGGGCGCAGGTCACGTCGGGGTTGTCCAAGCTCGCGTTGCCGAACGCAAAGCTTCGCCGCTGCGCTTCTCGCTGCTCCGCGGTGAAGGGAGCGTGCCGAGCGCGCTTCACGAGGTTCTCGAAGTCTTGGTCCGCCATGGTGATGGCACCTCCGTCGCGCCGCCCGCCGGCGCGCGTGTACGCTAGCGCGCTTGGTCCGCAGCGTCACGGGATCCGCGCGGGTGCGGGTTGGCATGCGCGGCACTCCCGCGTGCCACGCATGCCGCGGCGGCGCTCACCTCGGCGGCGGGCCAGTCCCTCGTGAGTCCGCCATTGCCGAGCGGCGGGGGCTCGATGCAGTCGTCGCTGATCCAGCGCGGATCGCGCGGATCCATACCGCGCGGCACGCCCGGCCCCTGCACCTGCCGGCCCTCGGCTTCGTCCTCGGCCACCAG
>JABFRG010001063.1 GCA_013141295.1 Polyangiaceae bacterium | reverse complement strand
CGGCGAGCCCGAAGATGTCGGCAGCGTCAGAGGGCCGGCCTGCCCTCATGAGCGCATCGCCGAGGCGGAGCAGAAGCCGCGATGAAGTGTCCGAACGCGCGAGCGCGACGGCGCGATTCAGCTGAGCGTCGCGAAACGCCCCGTCGCCGAGGCGTGAAGCAGTGTCGCACGCCACGAGCACCCGACCGAGATCGTCCGGTGTTTCGGTGAGCCAGCGTTCCACCGTGCACCGAGCATCGGACCCGCGCTGAAGCGAGATCAGGGTATAGACGTAGTTCTGTTCAGCCTGCTCGCGAATAGCAAGCGGCAGTTCGCATGCGAGCAGATCTTCCCAAGCGGTCAGTGCGCCCGCAACGTCCCCGAGATTCGCTCGCGCCGCGGCGAGGAGGCCACGCACGCCGACGTTGGGGTTCGGGAGCTTCTCGAGTAGCTCGCATACGCGCTGATGGTCGCCGACGTCCGAGGCTATGGCGGCGCGCAACGCGATGAGCTCCGGGAGCGCGCCGCCCACGGCCAGAGCCTCGTCCGCGGTTGCGGCTGCGTCAGGTGCTCGCAGGAGGCGCTTCGCCTCGGCGCCGCTCACGAGCCATGCGAGCCGAGCCTTGCGAACGGCATTGTCTTTCAGGAGCGCCCAGGCTCGACCGACAAGTTCGATTCCGCGTACGAGCTGGGCCCGCTCCTGCGCCGTCAGCAGGTCCCTGACCTCGGCGACTGCGGAGATCTCGTCCACAAGCACACAGCCTGTCGCGCCAAGCACTTCCGCGTCGTCAGGCGCCAACGCCAGTGCCTCGAGAAACCACCGCTTGCCCATCTCTATGTCCCCGCGCTTCATCGCCCGATCGGCGAGTGCAGAGAACAATTCGGACCTTTGACCCAGTACCGCTTCGTAGGTGGCAAGAACGTCTGCGTCTGGCCGCGGGTCGAGCAGCACTGAAACCTGCGCAGCCGTCGCTTCGGTCGGCGCCTGTGCGAGTGCCTTCTGGGCCCACGCCAGGGCGGCGGCATTGCTGCCTAGGATGAGGTGCCCGAGTGCTGCGTTCGCCTGGCTCCCAGGATCACTCGGAGTGTGGTCCACCATCTGCACGAACAACTTTGCCGCGGCAGTCTCCTCGCCCAACGCCAGCTTCGTGTGGCCGATCAGGGCAAGTAGGTGGGCTCTTGGGCTGGCCGACGCGGCCGACCACACACGTGCGCGGAGGGCTTCCGCCTGTTGCAAGGCCATCGTCGGTTGGCCATCTTGGAGAACGCGTCGAATGGCATCGATCTGGGCGCGATGTTCGGGTTCCAAGACGGCTGCGGGCTCCGTGACCTGGGCTGAGCGACTGCTCGCCGCACCGGCGTGGGCGCGCACGGTAGGGTGCCGAACATCGCCTTCCGTCTCCAAGCTGTGCTCTCGGTCGAAAGAGCGAACGGTTCCGATTAGGTCCGCAAAGTGCTGCGCGAACACCGAGTCACGCCTCCCGATCTCCGCTTGGATGTCGTCCCACGACCACACGTGAACCGAGAATTGACCGTTCGCGCGCTGCTGTTCGCTGAGTATCCGAGCAACTCGTTGAATTTTTGCATCGCGGGGCCCGGTCGTGGCGAGAATGAACGCACCCCCGATCTTCGGCACGAAGTTCTGCGCTTTGGCCACTTCCTCGCGCAGCTCACTCTCGGTGACTTCGCCCGCGTCAGCGCTACTTCCTCGGCGCTTGCATTGCACAGCGGAGTACACGCGCTCGCCGTTGGGGATCCCGAAAACGTCCACGCCATGTTGTGGCTGGCCGGACCGGCCGTGGGCCTGGGTGTTCCGGTCTTCCCAAATTGCGGCCCACAGATCCCTGCACAGTCGCTCGAACTTCTGCCAGTCGACGGGCGCTGGCAGATTGTGGCCATCAAAGCTCATGATTCACTCAATCCCGCGCGGCCGTTGTCGCCGCCTGATTCGATGGGTGATGGCCGCTCCGCCGCCAATAGCCCCCTCTGCTGGAGCAGCATTGCTCCGGCCCACTGCCCGAACCCACCACGTCTCTCGGGTATCCTGGCACAGGACCAGGTCGCCATCAACATCGTGCGCGTGGCCGCTCGAAGGCCGGGTTTGGACGCGCGACACGGCCAGCAGCCCGCTATGTGGCCCTCGCCTACGAGTTCGCGACGCGCTTCGGAGGCCGACCATTGCGTGTCCGCCGCGTGCGAGGGGGTTCGAGAAGCGTCGCTACGGCAGCGGAACGTGAGGTTCTCCTCGCCCGCCTCAACGCGCTGCATGTACCGGGTCGAGAGCCCTTCTGCCGCGAACGACTCCCGCGCGCCGCCAGAGCGTGACCCGCACGGTGTTCTTGCTCCGGCCATCGCGCGCCGCCGCCGCGTCGTCGTCGAAGACGTTGACCAGGATCCATGGCCCGTCCTCCATCACGTTGCGCGTGGCTTCACCGCGCCGAAGCGCCTCGGTGGGATGCCAAACCGACCCTGGGGAGGTGGTCGTTGGGCCTGTTGTTCTGGCGCCAGAACAACAGTGTCATGTGTATGATTCCGTGAGGTTGCGGGCGGCTCCGCCGACCAAGATGCGCCCGCGCGTCGGATCTCCCAGCGGATACGAAGCGCGAAACGAACGTGTGGACTCGCCGAACCTCTGTATAGTCGGCAGCGGAGGAGGGACGGGGGCTATGGCGCACTTGGTCTTGGACCAGGACCACACACTGACGGGCGTGCACCACGGAAGCATCCGCGTCCTCCGTGGATCGTTCGTGATGGTGGGCACGCTCTACGGCACTCTCGAACTGCAGGCGACGGCCACCGCGCTCGTGGTCGGCTGGCAGAAGGGCGGCGTGGTCGTCGCCGGGGGAGCTCTCGTGGTGGTCACCGGGAACCTCGACGGCGACGTCTTCATCGCCAGCGGCGGGCGAGTGGTGGTGGACCCTGGCGGTCGCCTCAAGGGCGCCGTGGACAACAGCGGCCTGCTTACGGTGCGAGGCACCGTGGAGGGCCTCAGGCGTGGCACAGGCGAGGTCCGCGTCGAGCGCGGGGGTGTCGTTCGGAGCCCGAACCCAGGCTAAGTCGTGGGACGCGGGCGTGGCTTCATTATCGCTCCATGGCGCGCAGTCCAGGAACACCACACGGTGCGCTACGCTGAGCTTGTGCCCGACCCCGATCTCGATGCCGCGCTGATCGCCGCCTACCGCTCGCGCGGGCTTGTCACCGACGCGGGCGAGTCGGTCCACTTGCCGACGGCCTGCCCTCGCGCG
>JABFRG010000359.1 GCA_013141295.1 Polyangiaceae bacterium | reverse complement strand
GTCTCGGCGACGTCGCCGGCGGGGGTCGCGGTGGCGTGGGCATTGAGATAGTCCACCTGGTCGGGGGCCACCTTCGCGTCCTTGAGCGCCATGCGCATGGACCGCTGGGCGCCTTCGCCGCGGGGGGCGGGGCCCGTGAGGTGGTGGGCGTCGCTGGACGCGCCGTAGCCGGTGAGCTCGCAATAGATGCGGGCGCCGCGCTTCTTCGCGCGGGTAAGAGACTCGAGAATGAGCACCGCCGAGCCCTCGCCGGACACGAACCCGTCGCGGGTCTTGTCGAAGGGGCGGCTCGCGGTCTTGGGATCGTCGTTGCGCTTGGAGAGGGCCATCATGGCTTCGAAGCCGCCGATGCCGACCGGCGTGATGGTGGCCTCGGCGCCGCCGGCGACCATGACCTGGGCGCGGCCGCGACGGATCCACTCGGTGGCCTCGCCGAGCGCGTGGGCGCCGCTGGAGCAGGCGCTGGTGGTGCAGTAGCTCGGCCCGCGCAGGCCGAACGCCATGGAAATCTGCCCCGCCGCGAGGTTGGAGATGATGGCGGGAATCGAGTAGGGGCTGATACGAGACGGCCCCTTCTCGAGGAGCACTTGCTTGGTGCGCTCCAGGGTGGAGAGGCCGCCGAGGCCGACGCCGACGAAGCAGCCTGCTTCGTCGCGTTCCTCGGCGGAGAGCTCGAGCTTCGCGTCGGCGATGGCCATGGTGGCCGCCCCCATCGCGAACTCGGTGAAGCGCTCCATCTCCTTCAGCTTCTTCTTGCTGATGTACGGAGTCGGATCCCAGTTCTTCACCTCGGCCGCGATTTTCACGCGGAACTGGGTGGTGTCGAACTGGGTGATCATGCCCACGCCGCTTTCGCCGGCACAGAGAGCGCGCCAAGTCGTCTCGGCGTCGAGACCGACCGGTGAGACGATGCCAATGCCTGTGACGACGACGCGCTCGCTCATGGGAAGACCTTACTTCTTCGCGTTCTTTTCGACGTAGTCGATGGCGTCCTGGACGGTGCGGATCTTCTCCGTGTCTTCGTCCGGGATGTCGATCTCGAAAGCCTCCTCGAAGGCGAGCACCAGCTCGACCAGCCCGAGCGAATCCGCGCCCAGATCGTCGACGAACGACGACTCCGGTTTGATGTCTTTCTCGTCGACGTCGAGCTGCTCTTTGATGATGCGCTTGACTTCGCTGGGAATGTCCTTCGCCATGTTTCCTCTTCGCCTGTTCGCCAATCGGCGCCGGGAAATCCCGGACCTAAACGTGCAGTTCAGTGATGGTTTCGTCGCGGCCGGTGCCGTGAGTACCGGCTTTCTACACAGGGATTTTGCCCGCGCCTAGAGGTATTCGTCGTTACCGCGCACGGGGCGAGTGGCGTACCGCGTTACGCAGCACCGATGGCGCCGCGGGAGGCGCGCTCAGACGTACATTCCGCCGTTGACGCGCAGCACCTGCCCCGTGACGTACGCAGCTTCGTCACTCGCGAGGTACAGCGCCGCCGCCGCGACTTCCTTGGCAGTGCCGACGCGCGCCAGCGGAATGTTCTTGAGCACGTACTCCTTCATGGCGTCGTTCATGCCGTGGGTCATGTCGGTCTCGATGAACCCGGGCGCGATGGCGTTCACCGTGACGTTGCGCGAGGCGTACTCGCGGGCGATGGACTTGGTGATGCCGAGGAGCGCGGCCTTGGTGGCGGCGTAGGCGGTCTGGCCCACGTTGCCCATCTCGCCGATGACGCTGGAGACGAAGATGATGCGGCCGGTGCGGGCCTTCATCATGGGGCGGGTGGCGGCGCGGGCGCAGGCGAGGGCGCCGCGGACGTTGGTGTCGAAGAGCTTCTGCAGGTCTTCGTCCTTGAGGCGCAGAAGGAGCCCGTCGATGGCGATGCCGGCGTTGGCCACCATGATGTCGAGGCGGCCGTGCTTCTTGGCGATGCCTTCGATGGCCTTCTCGGTGGCCTCGCTGTCGGCCACGTCGAAGCCGGCGATCTCCGCCTTGCCGCCCTTGGCGATGATGCGTTCGGCGACTTCGCGCGCCTTGTCCTCGCCGCGGACGTAGTTGACGACCACGTGCGCGCCTTGCTCGGCCATGGCCTCGGCGCAGGCCGCGCCGATTCCGCGGGAGCCACCGGTGATGATTGCTACTTTGCCGTCGAGCTTGAACATGCGGAGACTCCTCAGAAGAGCGCGGAGACGGCGTCGAGCGATGCCGCGTCCGAGACGTTGTGAACCTTGAGCTCTTTGTCGATGCGCTTCACCAGGCCCGCCAGCACCTTGCCGGGGCCAATCTCGAAGGCGCGATCGACGCCCTCCTTGCGCATGCGCTGGATGCTTTGCTCCCAGCGCACGGCGCCGGCCACCTGAAGGACCAGGAGCTCCTTGGTGCGCCCCGCCCTGGTGTTGGGCTCGGCATCGACGTTGGCCACCACCGGGAAGGCCGAGTCGGCCACCGCGAGCTTCTCGAGCTCCGCGCCCACCGCGCGCGCGGCAGGCGCCATGAGCGCGCAGTGGAACGGGGCGCTCACCTTCAGGGGAATGGCCTTGCCCTTGAGGGTCTCGACCTTGGCGGCGGCCCGTGCCACCGCAGCGGCGGTTCCGGCGATGACGATCTGCCCCGGCGCATTGAAGTTCGCGAGGCCAAGCACTTCGCCCTCGGCCACTTCCGCGCACGCTGCCGTGAGGTCTGCCTCGGAGACGCCCATGATGGCGGCCATGGCGCCGGTGCCGGCGGGCACCGCCTCTTGCATCGCGCGGCCGCGGGCGCGCACGAGCCGCACCGCGTCTTCGAGGGTGAGGGCGGAGGCGGCAACCAGCGCGCTGTACTCGCCGAGCGAGTGGCCCGCGGCGAAGTCCGGCGCGGGCAGGGAAGGCACGCGTTCACGCAGCGCCGCCAGGAGCGCCATGCTCACGGTGACGATGGCGGGCTGCGCGTTGGCGGTGAGCGTGAGCTCCGCCTCCGGGCCCTCGAAGATCATCGTGGAGAGCTTCTCGGAGAGCGCATCGTCTGCTCTCTGGAACACCTCGCGCGCCTTCGCGGACGCCTCGAAGAGGTCTTTGCCCATGCCCACGAACTGCGAGCCTTGCCCAGGAAACAGCCAAGCGGTCTTGCTCATCGCGGCCATGCCCGTTACCCCACATCGTGACAAAGCGCCAGCCGCGGCGCCGGCCACCCCTGCGCCAATCAGCCGTCGGCGCCGACGTCCCGGATGGTCCCCACGTCCGGCACGTCGATGCCCGTGTCGGGCTC
>JABFRG010000031.1 GCA_013141295.1 Polyangiaceae bacterium | reverse complement strand
GTCGCTCCGCTGTGGCAAGCGCCGCGAGAGCTGCGATAGGCTCGAACCGTGGCGCGCTTCGACCCCATCGCTCTCACCGAAGCCCTCTATCACTGGCCGTCGACCCACGGGGAGTGGCTCACCGGCATTGCAGACGCCGCGCGGGGCCTCGATCTGGGCGAAGGAATTCTCGCCTACACGCTGCACTTCGCCGGTGACCACATCGGCCTTGCGACGGGTCACTATCGAACGCCCGAGTACGCAGCACGGGTCCCCGAGTGGGTCAAGCGCTGCCCGCCTGCGGTCACCGCGCTGGCGAACATTCCGCTCGGCCGCGTGCGCAAAGGGGGCGAGGCTCTCGCCCGGGAGAATGCTCGACGCACCGGTATGAGCCTGGGCGAATACGTGCAGCTCATGGGCGACGCTTCCGGCATGGCGCCGGACGCCAATTTCATCATCGGCGGCAGCGGCTCCGACCGTTGCGCGATGGTGCTCCTGGCAAAACCGCGCAGGGTGCTCGCGGTGGCGCAGCGCCACTTTCTCGAGACGTTCGTGGCGCACTTCGTCGGCATGACGCGATTGCGCCGATTGCTGGGCGCCGCGCCGGAGAGCGGAAGTCCGACCAACGCCGCGGTGCTCGATCCGAAGGGGCGCGTGCTCCACCTGTCTCCCGAGGCGCAGGACGCAGCGCCTTCGCTGACGCACGCCGTCCTGCGCTCGGAGCAAGCGCGGGGCAAGCTGCGCCGAAGCGACCCGATGGAAGCCCAGCGCATGTGGCGGGCGATGGTGGAAGGCGAGTACTCCATCGTCGAAACCGTGGAGCGCGACGGCAAGCGCTACCTGCTCGCTCGGAAGAACCCGCACCGGCTCGGGTCCCTCGGCAAGCTCACGAGCCTCGAGGTGGCCTGCGCGTACCACACGGCCTTGGGCCACTCTCAGAAGTTCATCGCCTACGAGCTCGGGGTGAGCCTCTCGCGCGCGGTGCGAGCCACCGAGGCGGCTGTACGAAAGCTTCGGTTGCAGAACAAGGAAGAGCTAGTGCGGGTGCTCTCCCACGTCCTCCGGGCGCCTGCCGATGCGAGCTCATGAGCGCCGGGCGCCGGCGTAGAGAGCGCGTACCCCCGCCACCGCGCCTGGAGGCCTCGCGACTCTTCCTCGGAGACCGCCGAGAACGCGACGAATACGTGGTCTTCGCCTGGCCCGAGCCGATGGAGCTCCCGGAGGACCTTCCGCCCGGACTTCGCGACGTTGCGGCGAGCATCGTTCGCGGCGAATCGAACCGCGAGATCGCCGAGCGCCGCGGTACCAGCGAGCGGACCGTGGCCAACCAAGTGGTGGCGTTGCTGCGCCGCTTCGGCGCTTCGTCACGAACCGATTTCGTAGCGGCCATCGCCAACGAGGCGAAGCGCCGAGGCCCGCGTCACAGCGAGTAGTCATTGCTGGCGCACCGATTGTCGGCTGCCGACGGTCGAGCCACATTCGCCGAACGATGCACCGACACTGCACATGTAGCCCGGAGGCTTCGCCGGCCTGCGCGGCTGCACTCGATGCCGTCTCCGACGGAGTGTTCGTCGTCGCGCGGAGCCCCTCGCAGGTGATCCACACCAACGCGACGGCGCAGCGACTCGTCGAGCGGGGCATCGTTCGTCACGGGCATGGGCACCTGGAAATCGACGGCTTCGTGCTCGACCCGCGAAGCTACGCGCGCGGTAGTTCGTTCGCCGTTGCGACACCGCACGGCGTGCGGGTGACGGTCCACGCCCGATCGAGCGCCGAAGGGGAATGCCTCGACGTGGTGCGGGTGCACGAGCCGCGCTCCGCCGCACGGGAACGGGCTGCACGCGCGACGCTGCTGTTCGGGCTTTCGCCACGCGAGGCCGAGGTGGCCGAGTCGCTCCTGCTTCGCATGACTCCCAAGGAGATCGCGCATCGCCACGGGGTTACGCTGGCCACCGTCCGCACCCAGCTGCGGGCGCTCCTGGCCAAGACCGCTGCGGACCGCCTGACTTCCCTCCTCATGTGCTTGGCCGAGCTCTGAAGCGCAGGCCGCGCGCCTACTGCGGGCGATCGCGAAACTGGTGCACGAACCACATGGCGAGACGGGCGCCCGCGCGACAAGGGCCGGCGTTGCGCGTCGAAAGATCGCCATCGCTGGCCGGGAGCCGACCGGCGAAGGTCTCGTCGCCGTGGGTGATCTCGAAGAAGCGATCGCCGGGCCAGCGGGCCTCCGGTTCGCAACGGGGCGTCGCGCGAACTTCCTTCCAGATGCGCATCAGCTCGGCGCGGCCACCCGGCCCCACCACGAAGCTGCCGGTCTTGTCGCAGGCGCCCTGGACCTCGGAGATGCACCCGGTGAGCGTCCACTCGGAGAGCGAGACGTTCACGTGCACCTTGGGCTCCGCGCCGGGCGCGTGGACGTGCGCGTAGAAAGCGCCCGCAAGCGGCGCCGGTGACGCGTCCGCGCGGGAAGCCACCGGTGCCGGCTCGTGCACCGCCGTCGGGGTCGGCGACGACGCGCGCGGGGAGGCGGAGGACGAGGCCATGGGCGCGGTTCGAGCACGCGGGCGAGCCCCGCATCCGCTGGCCACCAGCAGCGGGACCGTCAGGAGCACCGCCGCCGTCCACCGGCGATCACACTTGAGAAGACGCATTGCCGGGGAGATTCTATACGGCCCCCGCTCCCAAGAAGCGACACCGACCGGCAGGCGTCGGCATCAGTTGTTGCTCCCCTCCCAGGAAAGACCCCAACATGAGCAAGACCATCCTCGTTTGCGGCCACGGCCCCGGCATCTCCCACGCGGTGGCGCAGAAATTCGGCGCCGAAGGCTTCTCGGTGGCCCTCGTCGCGCGCTCCGCAGACAAGCTGACCGCCGCCGCCAAGGCGCTCGCGGCCCAGGGCGTGAAGGCCGAAGCGTTCCCCACCGACCTGGGCGATCCGGCGGCAGTGAAGGCGCTGGTCGGCAAGGTGCGCGACAAGCTCGGCCCCATCACGGTGGTCCATTGGAACGCGTACGCGGCGGGCATCGCCGGCGATCTGACGACCGCCGACGTGAACGAGCTGCGGCAGAGCTTCGACGTGGGTGTCTCGGGCCTCGTGGCAGCCGTGCAGGCGTCGCTCCCGGACCTCAAGACCCAGAAGGACGCGGCGGTGCTGGTGACCGGCGGCGGGCTCGCGTTCTACGATGCCAAGGTCGACGCCATGGCCACCGGCTGGAACGTCATGGGGCTCGCCGTCACCAAGGCCGCCCAGCAC
>JABFRG010000260.1 GCA_013141295.1 Polyangiaceae bacterium | reverse complement strand
TCCCAAGAGCAAGAAGCCCAGCACCAAGGGCGGCTTCCCCAAGGCCAGCCGCAAGTTCACCAAGGCCAAGAAGAAGCGGTAGAGCCGGGCGAGGGCGTCGGCGGGGTGACGCGCGTCCAGGTGTGGACGCGTAGGTTGCCCCGCCCACCAAAACTTTCCGGGTCCTGGGCCGTCCAAAGCGGATGCCCTACCGGAACGAGAAAGAGGCGCTCTCGGCGCGCGCTGCGGAGCTCGCGAAATCCCTCGAAGCGCTGCGCTCGTCCCGGGAAACGCTGGCCGACGAGCAGCGCAAGGTGGAGGACGAGACGGCCAAGGTGGCCCAGCGCATCGCCGACCTCGACGCGCAGCCGGCGACGGGCTTGCTCGACCGGGTACGCGTGGCGAGCCCCTGCTCCGCCAAGTGGGACGACATGGTGGGCGACGAGCGCGAGCGCTTCTGCCTCTCCTGCGACAAGCAGGTGTTCAACATCTCGGCCATGGCGCGCGCCGAAGCGGAGGCGTTTCTCGCGGCCCGGGTGGGCAACAAGACCTGCATTCGCTTCTTCCGTCGCGCCGACGGCACCATCCTCACGGACGACTGCCCCACCGGGGTGCGCCGCAAGCGCCTGCGGGTGATCGGCGCAGTGGCGCTGGGCGGCGGGGCGATGCTGGCCGGGGCCGCAGCACTCTTCGGCGTACACCCTTCGGCGAAGGCGGTCGTCACGTCGTCGCCGGACCCCGCGGGCTCCGCCACGCCTGGCTCGACTGGCTGGACGGAGCAGGCCGGCACGCAGGGAGGTCGGGCCTGCATGGGCGACTGCGACTTCGACCCCACGCCCACGGTGCAGGAGCATCGCATCGACAACCCCTCGCCGGGCGGGAAGTAGCCGTGGCGTACCGCGACGAGAAGGAAGCCCTCTCCGCCCGTGCGCGCGAGCTCGAAGCAGCGCGCACCCACCTCTCCGAATCGCAGCAGGTGCTCGGCCAGGAAGCGGCGAAGCTCCAGCGCGAGGCCGACGAGATCGCCCGCCGCCTCTCGGCCTTCGCGGAGAGCGAGGGCGCCGGCATCCTCGGGCGAATCGACGTGGCGAGCCCCTGCTCCGCGAAGTGGAGCGAGATGGTGGGCGAAGGCGAGCGGGAACGCTTCTGCCTTTCGTGCGACAAGCAGGTGTTCAACATCTCGGCCATGGCGCGGGCCGAAGCCGAGGCCTTTCTGGCCTCGCGGGTGGCCGGGGATCCCGCGTGCATCCGCTTCTATCGCCGGGCTGACGGCACCATCCTCACCGGCGATTGCCCCACCGGCGTGCGTCGCAGGCGTCTTCGCGTGCTGGGCGCCGTTGCGCTGGGCGGAAGCGCGCTCATCGGTGCGGGGGCCGCGATTCTGGGCGCGCGTACCACCTGTATGGCGGGCAAGCCGGGTCAAGCGGTGCAGCAGCCCGAGACCTCGGCGTCGAGCTACGTGGAGGAGGGTGGGGACCACGGGCAACGCTGGACCAAGGGCCGCATGATGGTGCACCCGGCCCCGAAGCCTGGTCCCGCCAACCCGCTCGAGTAGGGTTCTACTCTTCCGGATCGATCTCGACGATGCTGGGGGCGACCACGAGCTTGTCGCCCACCACCTGTCCGCGAAGCTCGAAGGTGGAGTAGATGCCGTTGCCGTTGAGATCGCCGTGAGCGCGAGCCACGAACGACGTCGCCGTGGCTTCGTACTCGTACTGGAAGTACTGGGGCATGTTCATGTCGAACTTCAGGCACGAAAAGCCTGCGTTCTTGCCGGCGTCGGCGGTCCACTCGGCGGGGCTCGACTGGTACTTCTTGCCGCTCACCATGGCCTTGGATGCGGGGACCGGCGCGCTCGCCGACGGGCAGAGTCGATGCACCATCTTCGCGTCGTCGGGGGTCGCGCCCTCGTCCTCGTAGGCCGTCACCGCCGAGCGCCCGATCAAGCCGAGCGTGTTGCGCGCCTCGGCGGTCTTCGCGTTGGCGATGTACTTGCGTGTGCCGTAGACGCCGAGCACCGCGAGCACGCCGACGATGGCGACCAGCACGAGGAGCACCACGCCCCCGATGATGAGCCAGAGGGGAACGCTGCTGGACTTCGGCGGGGGCTGCGGGGGATAGCTCGCTTGCATGCGCGCACCCTAGCCTGAATGCTTCGCTGGCCGCTACCAGGCCACGCGGGTAGGGGCGTAGCGCGGTTCCTTGGTGCCGTCGCCCAGCTGGCCCGAAGTGTTGGTGCCCCAGCAGTACACGTCATTGCCGGCGGTGCGCGCGCAGCCGTGGATGGAGGCGAGGCACACCTCGACCACGTTGGAGAGTCCGCTCACCTTGGTGGGGCGCTCGTCGCTCGAGGTTTTTCCGATGCCGAGCTCGCCTTCGGAGTTGTTGCCCCAGCAGGTCACCGAGCCGCTCGCGTCGAGCGCGCACGCCTGCGTCTCGCCCGCCGAGAGCTTCTTCACGCTGGTGAGACCGGGCACGTCGGCGGCGGTGCCGTGGGAATCCATGTCCGGGGCGCGCCCCAGTTGGCCCATCTCGTTGCGGCCCCAGCACGAGACCTTGCCGCCCTTGCCGAGGGCGCAGGCGAAGCCGTCGCCGGTGACCAGCTGCTCGGCACCGCTGACGCCAGGGCTCGCGAAACCGTCGGGGCCGGCCTTGGACCAAAGCGTGTCACCGGTGCAAGACACGGTGCCAGCGGAGGTGCGTGTGCAGACGTGCGTGGATGCGACCGCGACCTCGGCGGCGCTGGCGCCGTCGACCCGCAGCGGCTTTTCGGTGCCCCAGCAGCTGACGCCGCCCTTGGTGCTCCGCGCGCAGACGAGCACGCCGCTCACCGCGATCTCGGCCACGTCCTCGACGTTGGGCACGCGCGTGGGCTTGAGCTTCTCGTAGCGTTTGCCGTCGCCGAGAATGCGTCCGGTGCCCCAGCATGTGACGTGCTTGTCGCCGGTCACCGCGCAAGAGAAGCCCGCGCCGAGGCCGATCTGCGCGACGTCCTGAACGCCCGGTACCGGCACCGGCTTCAGTTGCTCGCCGCCGCCGCCGTCGCCCAGCTCGCCCGAGGCATTGCGGCCCCAACAGCGGACGCTGCCGTCGCCCATCTTGGCGCAAGAGTGGAAGTCACCGCACTCGATCTGTGCCGGTGCGCGGGGATCGCCGGACGCCGCGGCTCCGCCGGACGCGCTCGCCCCTCCGCTGGAGCTGGGCGGGTCCGGAGCCTTGGTGCCTCCACCGCCCGCCGCCGCCCCACCACCACAC
>JABFRG010000925.1 GCA_013141295.1 Polyangiaceae bacterium | reverse complement strand
GTTCGGTACCCGAGACGCCTACGTGCCGGTCTCGTTCTCTACCGCCGAGTACTCGGCGGTAGAGAACGAGACCGGCACGTAGGCGTCTCGGGTACCGAACTGCTTCGGGTAGCTATCGCTCGCGTAGGCGAGCGCGCCTTGCGCCAGCTGGATGCAGGCGTCGAGGTCGTCGCCGGAGCAGGTGACCGCGCTCTTCGGATCGATGACCTTGGTGAGCTGCGACGGGTCGCCGCCGAGCTGCGTGGCGGAGAGCGAGATGGTGATGCTCTTCTTCTGCGACGAGCTGGCCTTGGCGAGCTTGGTGGAGAGCTCACCGAAGCCGGCGCTGGCGGAGAGCGAGCCGGTGAGCTGTTGCTTGAGCTCGTCCGAGGCGAAGCTCACGCGGTAGGCGATGTTGAGACGCGAGCCGAGCTGGATGCTGGTGACGACCTGGTCGCCGCACGTCCGAAGGAAGGTCGCCGGGTCGCTCTTGCGAAGCTCGGCCTTGTCGGCGGCGAGCGCGATGCGATTCGACTGGAGCAAGGGACCGAGCTGCGAGGCGTTCAGGAGGATGGTGTACGAGCCGCTGGAAGAGGTCGCCTCCCGCGCCATCTTGAAGGAGCCCTGGCCCTCGTAGATGCCGTAGTGCGCCTTCGCGTCGACGTCGATGGAGAGAGCCGAGCTCGCTTGCGCGGTGTCCATCTGGCTCGAGAAACGCACGTCGCTGCTTTGGTTCCCTCGCGCCGGCATGTCGACATCGAGACACGCGGTGGCGGCCACCTGACCACTGCGCGTGTTGTAGCCGAGGCCTGCCGCGGGGAGCTGCATCGCGTCCGGCGCCACCTGATGCCGAATGGTCAATGCGTCTTCGACGCAGCCGATCTCGGTGGCGTTCGACTCTTCGGTGGGGACCGCGCAAGCGGCGGTGAGTGCGGTGGCGGCGGCGGCGAAGAGAGCGGTGAGGGTGCGGTTCATGGTGGACTCCGTGTTCGTTCGTTTCGTTGCGGTGTGTCCTCCTCTTGAGCACGCGCCGTGCCGCCCGCCGCACCCATCGTAACCACATGAAATGGCACGATTTCAGCCACGCAGCTGGACCGTATCGCCGGGTGTATCGGTACGCTTTCCGGGTGTATCGGGGCTTCGCCGAACATCGCGACGCAGGCGCGGTCTTAATCCGTCTTAAATCCCGTTTTCGGCCGGTGTTTGCGCGGGGCCGAACCTTGCCGCTGGGGAACGCGGGTGCTACCAGAACGGCCATGCGACGTATCCTGTGGGTAGCCCTCCTGGTCAGCGGATGCTCCCAAACCGTGGGCACCGGCGAAGCCACCGCGCCCGAGGTCTCGTACGTGGGTCGCCTCGACGCGCAAACGCTGGTGGCGCTGGAGTCGCGCGACGGCGCGGCCGTGCTGTACGTGTGCAGCGGCACCAAGGCCGAGTGGCTCAAGGGCAGCGCCGACACCCAGGGCGCCTTCGTGGCGTCGGGCGTGCACTCGGTCGACGTGCGCTTCGACGGCGTGAGCGCGCAGGCGACGATGCAGGAGAAGGACGGCTCCACACGCGCGTTCGCCCTGGAGCGGGTCGAGGCGGGCACCAACGCCGGCCTGTACGCGGCCGATGGCGCCCACGGACGCACCGGCGCCATCGTGCGGTTCGAAGGCGGACAGCCTGCGATCCTGGGCTCCTACTTCGTGGGCCCCGGCGTGGTCGATCAGGTCACGCCCATCCACCCGGTCGATCGCCGCGGCTACCTGGGCGTGCGGCTCGGCGCCGAAGAGCGGGAGCTCGCAAGGTTTCGTCTGCCCGCGCGATGAGCCACGACGCGGGCGGTCTCGTACCGAGCCGGCGCGCGCTCCTGGATGCGCTGGACCCGCGCGTCCGCATCGTCGACGTGGTGGGTGGCCCGGGCATGGGCAAGACGCGCTTCGTCGAGGCGCTCGGCGCGCACCTTCGGGCGCGGGGTATCGACGCCGGGGCGGTGGTGATTCGTCCGGGCGCAAGACCGACCGGGGAGGGCGCGGTTGTCCGCCTGCTGCCGATGCCCGATGACGAGCTCACCGAGCTCATGCGCGCCGCGAGCGCCACCCTCGGCACCCCGCTGCCGGACGTGCGCGCGCTGTTGCCGCTCCTGTACGGGAACCCGGAGGCCGCCCTGCGGACCGCGCGCCGGCTGCGAAGCCTCTCGCCCGCCCGCGCGGTAGCCGCGCTGCGAGATGAGCCGCTGACGTTTCTGAGCGTGGAGAACGACGCCTTCGCGCGCAGCGTTCACGCGGCGGTGCGGCAGCTCTCCAAGGGCGCGGCGACCTTGCTTCGGCTGCTCGCGGTGTTCGAAGCGCCCACGTCGCTGGAGGGCGGCGATCTGCCGGAGGCCGATGCGCTGGACGAGCTCCTCGACGCGTCGCTGGTGCTACGCCGCGACGGTGGCTTCGCAGTGCCCTCGTGGGTGCGCGCCGCGGTGCGCGAGGGCGGGTCGGTGCCCCAGCGAGCGCGAGCGATCTTGGAGCATGCCCGGCGGGTGGCGGCGCACCCGGAATCACGACGCGACCGAGATGCCGTGCTGCGAAGGGCCGCCGAGCCCGATGCGTCGCGCGCGCTCGTGGACCACGCATTGACCATCGCCGCGAGCCCGGTGGTCGGCGTCGAGGCCGATGCGTTCCTCGATGGGCTGTCGATCACCGCGCCGCGCCGCGCCCTGGCCGCTCGCGCGTGGCTCCGCCGGGCCGAACGAGACGCCTCGGCGGCCGAGCGGGCGGTGGAGATCGCGACGCTCGCGGGCGATGCCGAGCTCATGGCCACCGCGAACGTGGAGCTGGGCCTCTTGCGGCACCGGCGCGGCGACGTCGCGGGCGCGCTCTCGGCCTATGAAGCCGCGTATGGCACCCCCGGCGTCAGCGATGCGGTGCGAGCCCGGGCCCTCGTGAACCGCGGCACCGCTCTCCACGACGCGGCGTCGCTGGACCAAGCGCGCGAGTGCTACGAAGAGGCGGTGGGCATCGCCCGAGGCAAGACCGAAGGCGCCGCCTGGCTGAACCTCGGCGTGCTGCTCCACGAAGAGGGCGAGCTCTTGCGGGCCGGTCTCGCCATCGCGCGGGCCTTCGATCTGGTGGCCGAAACGCCGCGGCTCCTGGGCATCGCCAAGAGCAGCCTCGGAGCCGTGCGGCACGAAGCGCGCGCGTTCTCCGAGGCGGTGGCGCTCCACGCGGAAGCCGCCGAGCTTCTGGCGGCCTCCGGCGATCTTCGGTCGGCGGGCCTGTGCGC
>JABFRG010000266.1 GCA_013141295.1 Polyangiaceae bacterium | reverse complement strand
AGCCTGCGAGTGTTCGGGAGCGCGCCATTGCGCACCAACACACCGGAGAGCCATGAGCCTGACCTTCTACTTCGCCCCCAACTCCACCGCGTCGACCGTCCACTGGACCCTGGAGGAGCTCGGCATCCCCTACGAGACCGTCCGCGTCGATCTTCAGAACGAGGCCGACAAGAAGGCCAAGCTCGGATCCGTGAACCCCAACCTCCTGGTACCGGCCGTGGTGCACGAAGGTGTCGCCATCTTCGAGTCGGCCGCCATTCAGATCTACCTGGGAGAGACCTTCGGCGTGGAGCGTGGCCTCTATCCGGCGCCGGGCCCCGCACGCGGTGAAGCGTTGAAGTGGCTCGTATGGTGCAACGTCCACCTCGCCGAGGCCACCTCGCGCTGGCAGCGGAACACCCGAGCGCAGATTCCCGTGGAAGAGCGCTCGGCCGCGGCTGCCGCCGTTGCGCGCAAGGATATCGACAAGCGCCTCGCCATCTTCGAGGGGGCCCTCGCCGACAGGCCCTACGCCCTCGGCAGCAAGCCCTCGATCGTGGACTTTCACCTGGGCGCAGCGATCGGCTGGATGGCCTTCTCGGGCGTCGCGATGGAGGCGTTCCCCCACGCGCGTGCGTGGCTAGAGCGCCTCCAGTCGCGTCCCGCGTTCGCCAAGCTACGCAGCGCGTAAGGCGCTCCCGTTCGTGCATTGGCCGCATCCCGGGCGTTCCGTTTCCGCGCGCTTTTTGCTCCCGTTCTCCCGGCAGTGATTACGGTGCTCCGGGATGCTGATCCACGAACGTTGCTCCAACTGCGGCGCCCAGCTCGCCCCGTCGCGACCGTCGGGCATGGTCCACTGCGATTTCTGCGATGCGAACTTCCGGCAGCGCGCTACCTCCATGGGCGCTGCCGTGCCGGGAGCGTTCGGGTCCCCTCCGCCTCCCACGTATCCCTACGCGCCTCCGCCCATCGTCACCCCATTCATGCCGGTGG
Organism: Polyangiaceae bacterium; assembly: GCA_013141295.1. Taxonomy (GTDB): domain Bacteria; phylum Myxococcota_A; class Polyangia; order Polyangiales; family Polyangiaceae; genus JABFRG01. The sequence continues at coordinate 2,263 of JABFRG010000266.1, read as the reverse complement.
CCGCTGCCAGCTACCGTCCGCAGAACGTCGGCATCCAGTTCGCCGTCGTGGGCGCGGTGCTGGCGATGTCCATGGTCGGCGGTCTCGCGTCCATCCTCATGAGTCGCTCACATTCCGTGCCGCCGCGGCCCGCGGTGGCTCGCCCGGTGGTTCCGCAGGTCGCCGAGCCGGTCCCGACGCCGAAGCCCAAGCTCGCCATGGACAGCCTGCACGACACGGACCTCTCGTGGATGCAGGAGACGCCCCTGGACGCGCCCGCCTTCTCCGGGACCGCCAGTGACTTCGACGTCGTCGAGAACGTTCCTTGGGCCATCGACATCGGCAAGGCGTGGTGGCCCGACGCGCAGCTTCACGCCATCGACGTCGACCCCCTGTTCCGAGATGGCACCATGGAGCTGGGGTCGCCCGGCGGCAGCCTCAACTACACCTTCGCGTCGAAGAACTGTGTGACCGCCGCAAAGAAGCGCGCCGAGACCACCACCAACCCACCTCAGAATTCGTGCACCCTGGTCGTGCACGTGCTCGGCGAGAACAACGTCTCCGTCTCCCTCTCGCTCATCGCCAGCTCGGGTCGAGCCATCCCCACGCCCAAGTGCTCGCTCAAGCAGGTGTTCGCCCACCTGGATCAGAAGAAGAAGCTACCCACCCGCCCCACCTATCGCGCGCGCCTCCAGGCCGATGTCTTCGGGCACACCTGGCGCATCTCCGCCGGCCACGGATCCGGGGCCATGGACGAGTCGCCGGAGCTCTCGCCGTCCTTCTGCGGCAAGTAGCTTAGAGTCGGACTTCGACGAACACGCCGCGGCGGAGCTCCTGGAGCCACGCCTTGCGCTGCCGCTCCATGGCGCCGGCCATGGCCCGCTGGAGCATCGGCTCCTTCACTTCTTCGAAGGTCGGGAGCTTGGCGCGGGAGGCCAGCTGCACCACCAGGATGACCTCGTTGCCGAAGTGAATCGGTTCCGACGTTTGCCCGGGCTGCAGCGCGCGAACCACGCTCTGGAGCTGCGGTACGAGGTTGGTGACCGGCTGCGCCCCCGGCGATCCGCAGCGCGGTCGCGAATCGATATCGTCGGAGTAGGCCTTCACGAGCTCGCAGTAGTCCTCGCCCTTGCGCGCGCGGCTCACGATGTCCTCGGCCAGCGTCTCACGCGCCGCCGTCTGCGCGGCGTTGGAGCCAGGCAGGATACGCAGCGCGATGATGCGCACGTCCACCAGCGCCTCGGAGCCCAGCTCCTTGAGCCAGGCTGCGTAGGCCGCGCGGGCGTCCTCGTCTTCCACGCGAACGCGGCCCCGAACGCGGAGCTGCATGAGCTTGCCTTCGAGGAGCTGCCGGCGGATCTCGTCGCGGTAGTCTTGCTCGTTGAGGCCCTTGCGGCGCGCTTCGTTCACCAGCTCGCGAACGCTGATCTTCGCCTGCTCGGCCACGTTGGAGAGGGCCCGGTCGATCTCCTCGGAGGTGACCTTGATGTTGGCCTTCTCGGCGGCTTGCTCTTCGAGTCGCTCGTCGATCATGCGCTGAAGGAGCTCCTTCATCATGGTCGACTCGGCCGCGTTGCGCTGCGCCTCGTTCTGCGAGCTCAGGGCGATCTGCACGGCGAACGGACGCGCACGTTGCTTGAGCTCCGAGAGCAGCAGCGGCCGCTCGCCCACCACCGCGACGATGCGCTCCACGGTGGATGCTCGCGCAGGCTTCGCGTCGGCGCAGATGCCGACGGCGAGCGCAGCGCCCAGGAGCAAAGGCAAGAAACGAAAGCCTGCGGCCATGCCCTCGGAGATACCACAAAAAGCGAAGCGGCCGCGAACAATGCCCGCGGCCGCACTCGAGTGAAGACGGATCGAAAGCGGTTTAGCGCTTCGAGTACTGGAAGCGCTTGCGGGCGCCCGGCTGACCGTACTTCTTGCGCTCCTTCTTGCGCGCATCGCGGGTGAGGAAGCCCGCGCGCTTGAGCACGGTGCGACGCTCGGGATCCGCGAGGCAGAGGGCGCGGGAGATGCCGTGGCGCATCGCCTCGGCCTGCGCCGACTTGCCGCCGCCGATGACGGTTGCCCAGACGTCGAACTGCTCGAGAGCCTCGACGAGCTCGAGCGACTGACGTGCGATCATCTGCGAGGTCTGACGCTCGAAGTAGGTGTTCGCATCGAGACCGTTGACGGTCATCGCGCCGGTGCCGGGCTTGAGCCACACGCGGGCAATGGCGGTCTTGCGCTTACCAGTGGAGTAGGTGCGAGTATCTGCGGCCATCGTGGTGAATCCTTATTTGAT
>JABFRG010000086.1 GCA_013141295.1 Polyangiaceae bacterium | reverse complement strand
ATGCACTCCTGGAGGGCGGTGCGATCGCCCGCAGCCATGCGCGGTAGAAGTGAAGGAGGCGTCGTCATCGAGGGGGACGGCGGCACAGTAGAACAGGCACGGGGTGGAGGGCACGCAAACGGCAAAGCTTCCGGTTCGCGCTCGGCGAGAGCCCGGGCTGCCCCGCCGAAAACCGCCGGCTGGACACTGCGCGCGGCAGACTCGGAGAGGGACAGGGACGGCATCGACGGCGCTGGTGAGTTCGCCCGGGAACGCGTTTTGGATGCGCGGTCAGGGTGGGGATCGTGAACAGCCGGAGACACACCGCCACTGGATCATCCACCCCACAGTCGGGGGGAATGCCCCCGCTTCTGGAGGGCCCTGATCGGGGGTTGTGCGCAATTTTCCGACGATGCTGCGCGAAAGCCTGGAAATTGGCCTTGGCACGGCCCCTGCGTACGCTGAGGGCATGGCAGCGTGGAACGCAGAAGACGAACCGACCTACGTGGACACGCAAGCGGGAGAAGATCTCCTCGCCGGGTTGCCAGCGGGCGCGACGGATGCGCTGACGCAGGCCAATGCGCAGGGCGCTGAGCAGGACGCCGCGCGCACCCGGGCCGCGACGCTCCAGGGCCTCTCGCCCTATCGTCCGACCTCCGCCTCCGTCGAGATCCCGGTCGACATGGAGAGCACCCAGCAGATGCAGATGCGCGAAGAGGACGTGCCTTCGGTGTTCGGCACGCGGCCCCGCGCGGCTTCGCTGGCGCCGGACTCGCACGGCGCGCTGGTGGTGGAGAGCTCCGCGGTGCGCGTGCTGCGTCCGCTCTCGTACAGCGTGCTCGCCGATGGAGAGCGCCCGACGGCGGGCGACGGCGACGATCTCGCGATTGCACCTTCCTTCCTCGGCAAGCTCGTCGGCGTCAAACGTACGTGGCTCATCGCCGGCGCGAGCGCCGTGGCGGTTCTCCTGTTCGCCTCGGTGGGCTTCGGCGTGACCCGCGACGCTGCGGCGGCACACGCGGGCATGTCCATCCGCGGACGCGCCGAGCACCCGACCCGCGGCATGCGCGTGGTGCCGGAAGCGCCGGCGGTGACCAAGCCCGCCATCGGCAAGGGCGTACGCAAGGCCCCTGCCCCGCGCAAGACCGGCCACTGATCCCGCACGGGCCGCGCGTCGGCCTCGTGTAGAGTGTCGCGGTGAGACCGCGCGCCAGATCGGCATGGGTGCTGCTCGCCTTGGCCTCGGGCCTCGGGTGGGCAAGCCCCGCGCGCGCTGACGATCCGCCGCCGGCGCCTCCGAGCGTCACCGAGCTCACGCCGCCGAAGCTGATCTTCGGCGGCGAGCCCGTGTATCCTGCATCGGCCTCCGGCAACGCCAACGTGGTGGTGGAGGCCGTGGTGGGCGCCGATGGACGCGTGGAGTCGGCACGCGCGGTGGAGGGCGCTCCTCCGTTCGACGTGGCCGCGGCCGATGCGGTACGCGGCTATCGCTTCGAGCCCGCGCAGCGCCAGGGGAAGCCGGTACGCGCACGGGTGCGACTCATCGTGGCCTTCACCGAGAAGACGGTGCCGGCCCCCGCGCCGACGCCGACGGCACCGGAGGGGCCTGCCCCGGTCGTTCCTGCGCCCACCCCCTCGCCTGCCGCGCCCGGCACGCCGGAGGAAGTGCACGTCACCGGGCGCCGCTACGAGACGCGCTCCCCCACCGAGCACCGCATGACCCGCGCCGAGGTGCGCTTGATGGCCGGCGCGTTCGGGGATCCGTTTCGGGCCATCGAGATCTTGCCCGGCGTGGTGCCCACCATCTCGGGCTTGCCCTACTACTACGTGCGCGGGGCGCCGCCGGCCGCGGTGGGGTACTTCGTCGACGAAGTGCGGGTGCCGTATCTGTTCCACTTCGGCCTTGGCCCGGGGGTGATTCATCCGGCGTTGGTGAACGAGGTGGCGCTGCATCCGGCGGCGTTTCCCGGGCGCTTCGGGCGGTATGCCGGCGGCATCGTGGCCGGCGAGACCAAGGAGCCCTCGGCCAAGCTCACCGGCGAGGGTCTGATTCGCTTGTATGATGCAGGCGCCTTCGTGGAGGCGCCGCTGGCCGGGGGAAAGGCGCACGTGGCGGTGGGCGGGCGCTACTCGTACACCGGCCTCCTGCTCACGCTGCTGCTCCCGGAGACGACCATCCAGTATCAGGACTACAACGCGCGGGCCTCGGTGGAGCTGGGCGACCGCACGCGCCTCTCGCTCTTCGCCTTCGGCGCCTTCGACTACGCGTCGGACAAGAAGGACGGCAAGGAGAACGTGCTCTTCGCCTCGGAGTTTCACCGGGTCGATCTGCGGCTCGATCACGACGGCGACAACCGCAGCCACAGCCGCGTGGCGCTCACGGTGGGCCTCGATCGTACCCGCATCCAGGCCGACCGCTTCGCGCGCGACTGGGTGGTGGGCATTCGCGGGCGGCATCGCATGGCCCTCGGCAAGTCGGTGGAGGCCGAGGTGGGGGCCGATCTCACGGTGGACCTCTACGGCGGTGACTTGCCGAGCATCTACGCGGTGAGTCGCGACGAGTACGAGCAGCTGGCGAACCTGTACTCGCCGCGCACCGAGACCGCCTCGGGGGCGTGGCTCACGGCGCTGATGAAGCCCCTGCCCGGCATGGAGATCACCGCCACCGCCCGCGCCGACGTGTTCACCAGCATGGGCAAGGTGGCAGTCGGGCCGAGCCCACGGCTCTCCGCGCGGGTTCCGCTGCGCGACAAGGTGACGGCCCTCTTCGCGCTGGGCGTCGCGCCGCAGCCGCCCGCCTTCGCCATCCCGCTGCCGGCAGTGGGCTACGGCGGTCTCCCTGGAGGCCTCAGCTACGCGTACCAGAAGAGCGCTGGCGTGGAGGTGCTCCTCCCCCTGGGCTTCCGGGGAACCGCCGTGGGCTTTCATCACTCGTACTTCAACCTGCGCGACGTGTTCGCCGACCGAAGCGACGCCGACATCGAGGCACCGCAGGCGAAGAACAACGGTCCCGGACAGGCCTATGGGCTCGAGCTCCTGCTCACCCGGAAGATGGCCAATCGCGTGTCGGCCACCGTCTCGTACACGCTCTCCCGGAGCCAGCTCGGCTCCACCACGACGCGACCTGCCGTGATCAACCTGTTCGACCGCACCCACGTGTTCCAGGCGGCCGGCGCCGTCGACATGAGCCACGGCTGGTTCGGCAGCATCCGCACGGTGATCTACACCGGATGGCCCAAACAAGACGACTTGCTGGCCCTGCGAGAGGGCCGACTGCCGCTCTTCTTTCGCTTCGATGCGCGCCTGGAAAAACGATGGACCTGGCGCAAGAGCGGCTACATTTCTCTCATCTTCGAGGGCCTCAACGTGACCGCGTCCAAGGAAGTGCTCAGTCAGAAGTGCTCGACCGACGGCTGCAAGAACGACGAGTTCGGCCCGCTCATCGTGCCGAGCATCGGCGTGGAAGGTGCGCTGTGAGCCTGCGACGTGCGCTGGCGTGCGTGGTCTTGTGCGCGTGCGTTCCCGCGACCGATGACGCGGAGGCACGGGGCGCTGCGGGCTTCGACATCGTGCCGTCGGCCACCTCGGCGGGAGCGTCGTTCGCCACCGACGATGGCTACCAGATCACGGTGGACCGCATGGTGATGGTGCTGGTTGCCGCCACCACCGATTCACAAGACTATGGCTCTCTCGGACGCGTGCTCCTCGGCACCGATCGCGCGCAGGTGTTCTCGCGGGCCATCCCCGAGGGACCGCATCAGGTGACGCTGGGCTTCACCGGGCTGTACCTGGGTTACGAAGCGAAGGAGCTCATCGCCCGGGTCGACGGCTGGAACTCCATTCGCCCCGACGAACAGGAGCGTTTGACGCGGGCGGCGGATTCGGACCGTTCATCGAACTATCAGGGACCGGCCCTGCTCCTCACCCTGCATGCGGACAAGGGCGATACGCATCTACGAATGCAGGTGGCGCTGGGCTCCGTGAGTCGCATCTCCGGTACCGGTCGCGCCGCCACGGTGGACGTGAAGCGCAATGCGCTCGCGGCCCGCACGGCAGACGTGCGACCGGAGGGCCTGTTCGCGGACTCCAACGGGACGAGCTCGTTCCGCTCTTTCGCGGAGGCAGACGCGAGCGGAGATGGCCTCATCGTCCCGGCAGAGCTAGCCGCGGGAAAGATCACCGCGCGCGAGGCGCAAGATGCCGAGCTCCCGTCGCCCGATCGGAACACCATGGGTCTCCTCCTGGCGCGCATGCAGACAGGCCTACTCGTGGTGCGCCCGTAGGCTCACCCATGAGGTACTACCTTCGCGAAAAGGCAAGCCGGGACGCGGGGCCCTTCACCTGGAGCGAGCTGCGCCTGCGGCTCCGCAGCGGCGCAATCGCAGATACCGCGCTCGTCCGCGACGAGGACAGCCGCGAGTGGTACCCCATTCAAACCCTTGCATCGGAGCGCCGGGAACGCGATGACGCGCGTTCCCGCGACGGGGTCACCGATGCCGTCGTTCCCGCCCGCCGCAGAGCGCTTACGCATTTCCTCTCCGGTGGGGTCGCGCTCGCACTGGGCCTTCTCGCGGCGACTGCCACTGTCGAGCTCGGCATCTTGACGGTAGCGAGAGAAGCCTTTGGCCTAGCCCTGGGAGCGGCCTTGGCCGCCCTCGTTTGCGTCGGACTCACCGTCGTCGGTGTCTTGCAGATCGCGCGAGGCTTCGCCGCGCGCCCGTGACTAGCCCTTCTGCTTCCCCTTCGCGGTGGCGTGGGGCAGTGGCGTGCCCGCGTCGTAGGGCGCAACGATCGGTGGCGCGGTAGCGGGTTCGTACGGTGCAACTCCGTACGGCGGTGCCGGGATGTCGATGCGCGTGCCTCCGTCCGCTGCGGCTCCCTGGCGATCGCACGCGGCGACGGCGACCATGAGCATGGCCGCACGAGAGAGGTTCGCGACCCCACCCATGGGCGGCACCGGGCTCGAGAGTGCGGCGCCGCAGAAGACGCACGTCGCGCCGCGAGCGTGACGCCTGCAAGAAGAGCAAAGGACGAGCGACATGTTCCTACCTTTCCCTGACGAGATCCCAAGCCACCTCACCCCCGTCCCCTCTCCCTGAAGGGAGAGGGGGGCCAGAGGGGGGGGGCGCGGATTCCGAAATGAAGAAAGCCTCCGCTTTTGGCGGAGGCTTTCACTACGAGAGCGGCGTGGTGATTTTCGTCAAGACCGAGGGAGGCCAAGGAGGAGCGCGCGGCAACCGAAGGTCGCCGAGCCGTCAGGCGAAGGCCACGAACTTCTGTTCGTGAGCACGTCCGACGCCGGCATCCCGAAGGGATTGGCGAAAAGCACCCGTCGCGGTCAGACGCGGCGGCGCTTGGGGGGGCGGCAACCGTTGTGCGGAACCGGCGTCACGTCACGGATGAGCGTGACCTTGAAGCCGGCGGTCTGGAGAGCGCGGAGCGCGCTTTCGCGGCCAGCGCCCGGGCCCTTCACGAAGACCGCGACGCTGCGCATACCGTGCTCCATGGCGCGGCGCGCTGCTTCTTCGGCGGCGAGCTGGGCGGCGAAGGGCGTCGACTTACGCGAGCCCTTGAAACCGCGCGAACCCGCGCTGGACCACGCCACGGCGTTGCCATTCACATCCGTGATGGTGACGACCGTGTTGTTGAAGGACGACTGGATGTGGGCAATCCCGGTCGCGATGTTCTTCTTGACCTTCTTCTTCGTGGCCTTGGCGCCTGCGGCGCCGGTCTTCGTAGCGGACATGGGAGCTTCCTATCAGATGCGTAGAGTATGCAGGGAAAATTACTTGGTCGGCTTGGCGCGCGCGAGAACGCCCTTGCGCGGACCCTTGCGGGTGCGGGCGTTGGTGTGCGTGCGCTGACCGTTGACCGGAAGGCCCTTGCGGTGACGGAGGCCGCGGTAGCAACCGAGGTCCATGAGCCGCTTGATGTTCATCTGCACTTCGCGGCGCAGATCGCCTTCGACCTTGTACTCGGTCTCGAGAAGCTCGCGGATCTTGCGGATGTCACCTTCGGTGAGCTCTTCCGTCTTCTTGGTCTCCGGGATACCTGCCTTCTGACAGATCTCCTTCGCGAGCTTGCGACCGATACCATAGAGGTACGGAAGCGAGTACGCGACGTGCTTGTGCTTGGGAAGGTCGACGCCTGCGATGCGTGCCATGACTTCTGTTCCTTATCCTTGACGCTGCTTGTGGCGCGGGTTTTCGCAAATGATGCGCACGACGCCCTTGCGCCGTACCACTTTGCACTTTTCACAGATCTTTTTGACGGACGGACGAACCTTCATGGCTCACTCACTTGTGACGGTACGTAATTCGGCCCCGGCTGGGATCGTAGGGGCTTACTTCCACTGTGACTCGATCCCCGGGGAGGATTCGAATGTAAAACTGTCGCATACGGCCGCTGATGGTTGCGAGAACGACCAGGCCGTTGTCGCACTTGACGCGAAACATCGCGTTCGGGAGAGCTTCGTCGACGGCTCCGTCGAACTCGAGCTTGTCGCCCTTCGGCTCTTTGCGTTCCTTGCGTTCGGTCCTCATGACTTGTTCGGCTCACCCACTGCTGCGAGCACGCGGCTCGTGACGTCGTCCACCGACCCCACGCCATCGACTCGCTTCAGGAGACCGAGCTTCTCGTAGTGCGGGAGGAGCTCGGAGGTCATCTGCTTGTAGGTGGCGATGCGGTTGCGGACGACTTCTTCGTGGTCGTCCGCCCGGTGCTCGAGATCGGCATCGGGGGGAGGGGGCTTATACTTCAAATGATATATCTGTCCAGTCCGTTTATCGGTGCGCCGCAGGACAGCGCGCTCGACGAGCAGCTCTTCCGGCACTTCGAGGGCGATCACGACGTCGAGGTGCTGTCCGCGGCTGGCCAGCATCGCGGTGAGTGCATCGGCCTGGGCGACGGTGCGGGGAAATCCGTCGAGGAGGAATCCGTTGGTAGCGTCCGGCGCGTTGGTGCGGTGGTCGATGAGACCGACCACGACCTCGTCGGGGACGAGACCGCCGGCAGACATCTGGGCAACCAGCGGGGGCGGCAGGGTGCCGCCCGTCTTGGCTGCGCGAAGCATGTCGCCGGTGGATACCTGCGGGATGTGAAAGCGGTCGCAGATGGTCTTCGCCTGCGTCCCCTTGCCGGCCCCCGGGGGGCCAACGAACACGAGTCTCATACGTCCCTCCGACCGCGCACCGTGGTGGCGCGTCCCCCGCCTCCGGAGAGGCCTTCGTAGTTACGCTGGAGCAGGTAGGTTTCGATCTGGCGAACCAGGTCGAGGGCCACACCCACGACGATCATGATGGAGGTGCCTCCCCAGCGGAAGGGAATGTGGAACCATTCGCCGACCAGGCCGGGGATGATGCAGACCGCGGCCACGTAGATGGCCCCACCGAGGGTGATGCGGGTCAGCACCTTGTCGATGTAGTCGGCGGTTTGCTTGCCGGCTCGCACCGAGGGGATGAACGCCTGCTGCTTCTTCAGGTTGTCTGCCAGGTCTACCGCCGGGAACGTGACCGCGGTGTAGAAGAAGCAGAAGAAGATGATCAGCGTGACGTAGAAGACGTTGAAGAGCCAGTCGCCGCGGTTGAGCGAAGACTGCAGCTCGCCCATGAGCGGCACCTTGTAGTGCGCCAGGGTCGAGGGGAACATGAGCATCGAGGAGGCGAAGATCGGCGGGATGGTTCCCGACGTGTTCACCTTCAGCGGCAGGTGCGCCGTTTGCCCGCCGTATACGCGCCTGCCGACGGTTCGGCGCGCGTAGTAGATGGGGATGCGACGCTGGCCGCTCTCGAAGAAGACGATGACCGCGACGCTGGCCAGGATGATGAACAGCACCGCCGCCAAGTTGAGGGGCTGGATGTTCCCCGCGTTGGTCTGGAAGTACTGGAACACCCCGCCGGGGATGCCGTCGACGATGCCGGCGAAGATGATGAGCGAGATGCCGTTGCCGATGCCACGCTCGGTGATCTGCTCGCCGACCCACATGATGAATGCGGTGCCGGTGGTGAACGTGATCATGCTCATCAGGCGGAACGTCCAGCCCGGGTGCGCAACCACGTCGCCGAGGTTGGCTCCTCCGAGGTCGGAGTTGTTCATGCCTTCCAGCGCCATGGCCGAGCCGAAGCCCTGGAACATGGCGAGGACGATGGCGCCGTAGCGGGTGAACTGGTTGATCTTCCGGGTGCCCGCCTCGCCTTCCTTGCGGAGCTCGGCGAGCGGCGGCCACACCATCGTGAGGAGCTGCAAGATGATGCTCGCGCTCACGTAGGGCATGATGCCCAAGAAGAAGATCGACGCGTTACCGACGGCACCGCCGGAGAACATGTTGAAGAACCCGAGGAAGCCGCCGGAACCCTTGCTCACCGCGATGCGGAGCACGTTCCGGTCGACGCCCGGGATCGTGACGAATACGCCCACACGGTAGACCGCGAGCATCACGAGCGTGAACAGGAGCCGCTTGCGCAGCTCCGGAACCTTGCCGATGTTCGCGAAACCCGAGAAGGCCGACATTCGTGTTACGAGGCCTCGCCGCCGACGAGAACGGCCTTGCCGCCCGCCTTCTTGATCTTGGCTTCCGCGCCCTTGGAGAAGGAGTGCGCGGTGACCACGACGGCCTTGGTGAGCTCGCCGTTGCCCAGGATCTTGAGGCGATCGAACTGGCCCTTGATGAGGCCGCGCTCGCGGAGAGCCTTCTCGTCGACGTTGGCGCCGGCGGCGAAGGTTTCCAGCATGCCGACGTTCACCTCCGCCACGGTGGCGGAGAAGGCGGTGTTGCGGAAGCCGCGCTTGGGGAGGCGGCGTTGCAGCGGGGTCTGGCCGCCTTCGAAGTGCGGCTTGAAGCCACGGCTACGGGCGTACTGGCCCTTTTGACCACGGCCGGCAGTCTTGCCGAGGCCGGAGCCGACGCCGCGACCCTTGCGGGTCTTCTTCTGGGTTGCGCCCGCGGGCTTCTGGAGTTTCGTGAGTGTATCAGCCATTGTCCACCTCCTCGACGGTCACGAGGTGCAGAACCTTCTTGATGGCGCCGCGGAACGAGGGGGTGTTGTCCACCACCACGATGCTGCCGGGGCCGCGGAGACCGAGGCCCGCGATGCGCTCACGGTGGGCATGGGACTGCCCGATGATGCTGCGGTGCTGGGTTACCTGAAGCTTCGCTTTCATGACGCTGTGACCTCGGTCTTCTTCGTGCGGCGCACACCGGCCGCCTTGTTCTCGAAGCTCACCATGTCGGACACTTGCTTGCCGCGCTTGGCCGCGACTTGCTCGACGCTCTTCAGCTGCTTGAGAGCCTGAATGGTCGCGCGGACGACGTTGTGGGGGTTCGAGGTGTTGAGGCTCTTGGAGAGGATGTCGTGGATGCCCGCGCTCTCGACGACGGCGCGAACTGCACCGCCGGCGATGACGCCCGTTCCCGGGGAGGCCGGCTTCAAGAACACGCTGCCCGCGCCGAACATTCCGTGCGACTCGTGGGGGATGGTGACGCCGTTCAGCGGAACCTTGAAGAGGTTCTTGCGCGCCTGATCGTTACCCTTGCGGATCGCTTCCGGGACTTCGTTGGCCTTGCCGAGACCGACACCAACGTGACCCGACTCGTCGCCCACCACCACGAGCGCGGCGAACGAGAAGCGACGACCACCCTTCACAACCTTTGCGACGCGGTTGATGTGGATGATGCGCTCCTTGAGCTTTTCCTCTTCGACTTCGAATGCCATTTTCTAATCCGTTCGGGGGCGTCGGGGCGAAGGCCCCCGACGATAGTGGGTCAGAATTTCAAGCCGGCTTCGCGCGCGCCGTCGGCGAGGGCGAGAATGCGGCCGTGGTAGAGGTAGCCATTGCGATCGAAGACGATGGTCTTGATGCCCTTGGCGATGAGCGACTTGGCCACGGCCTCGCCCACCTTCTTGGCGGCGCCGGTCTTGTCCACGTCGTCGATGGCTCCCCGCACGTCGCGGGAGAGCGTGGAGACGTGCGCGAGGGTGTTCCCCGTGACGTCGTCGACAACCTGGGCGTAGATGTGCTTGGCGCTGCGGAAGACCGTGAGACGGGGCTTCTCGGCAGTACCACTGATCTTGCGACGAATGCGAAGCTTGCGGCGCTCGCGACCGACGATCTGCATTGCCATGATTACTTGCCGCCTTTGCCGCCAGCGGCCTTACCGGCCTTTTCGCGGACCTTCTCGCCACGGTAACGAACGCCCTTGCCACCGTAGGGGCTCGGGGGACGGAAGCCGCGAATCTTCGCAGCTGCCTGGCCCATGACTTCCTTGTCGGGGCCGGTGAGGATGATGACGGTTCCCTTGCTGTCGCCGGGGATTTCGACCTTCAGCCCCTTGGGGATGGGGAAGTTGACCGGGTGCGAGAGACCGAGGCTGAGGTTCAGGATCGCTCCCTTGACCTCGGCGCGGTAACCCGTGCCCTGCAGCTCGAGGGTCTTGGTGTAGCCTGCGCCACAACCGACCACCATGCTGTTGATGAGCGCGCGGGCCAGACCCTGGAAGCGCGCGCCGTCGCGGCCACCGATGGTCGGCATCACGTTGAGAGCGGTGCCCTCTTGCTTGACGGTGACGTTCGGCATGAGCGCGCGGGAGAGCTCGCCCTTGGGGCCCTTGACCGACACGTTGCCATTGGCGAACGTGACGGTGACGCCCTTGGGGACGTCGATCGGGCGCTTGCCCACGCGGGACTGACGGAGGTCTGCAATCTCGGTAGCCATCACCACACCTCGCAAAGAAGCTCGCCACCGACGCGCTGCTTGCGCGCATCGACGTCGGTCATGACGCCGCGGCTGGTCGAAAGGATCGAGATGCCCATGCCCGACTGAACCTTCGGGATGTGGTCATGTCGAACGTAGACGCGGCGACCGGGGGTCGACACGCGACGGAGACCGTCGATGGCGCTCTCGCGACCCTTGCCGTAGCGAAGGATGAGCGTGAGCACGCGACCGACGCCGTTGTCGGGATCGCTGACGCGAACGTCGTCCAAGTACCCTTCGGACTTGAGGACGTGGGCGACGCGCTCCTTGAGCACGGAGTGCGGCATCTCGGCGCGGTCGTGCCGGGCGAGCGCAGCGTTGCGGATGCGGGAGAGCATATCGGAAATGGGATCGGTCATCATGGGATCACCAGCTGGCCTTGATCACGCCCGGGACTTCGCCACGGAGGGAAAGGAGCCGAAGGCAAATACGACAGAGCTCGAACTTACGGTAATAGCCGCGGGCGCGACCACAAACCTTGCAACGGCTTCGTGCGCGCACCGAAAACTTCGGTGCACGGTTTAGCTTTGCGAACTGACAAGCACGCGCCATGGTCTCTTTTCCTCAGTTAACTCGGTCGTAGAATTTGAAACTTATGGGTTTTACTGATGACGGAAGGGCATACCGAGGTGCTGCAGGAGCGCCCGGCCTTCTTCGTCAGTTCGCGCGGTCGTCACGAAGGAGATGTTCATGCCCTTGATGACGTCGATGCGGTCGTAGTTGATCTCGGGGAAGATGATCTGCTCTTTGAGGCCGAGGGTGTAGTTACCCTTGCCGTCGAAGGCCTTCCGGGAAACACCACGGAAGTCGCGCGTGCGGGGCAGCGCGAGGGAGATCAGACGGTCGAGGAACTCCCACATGCGCGCCTTGCGGAGCGTGACCATGGCGCCGATGGGAATGCCCGCGCGGAGCTTGAAGCTCGCGATGGCTTTCTTGGCGCGGGTGATGACCGGCTTCTGGCCGGTGATCGCCTGGAGCTCGATGACCGCCGCGTCGACGATCTTGGGGTTCGACACGGCAGCGCCGAGACCCATGTTGATGACGATCTTCTGGAGCTTCGGCACCTCGTTCGGGTTTCCGTACCCGAACTGCTTGGTGAGCGCCGCGAAGACGTCCTTCTGATACTTGGCGACGAAGCGGGGCGCGACGGCGACGGTATCGGAGACGGTGCGGGGAGCGATGGCTGCTTCGCCGCCGCCGCCCTTGTCGTTCTTCTTGTCTTTCTTGCTCGCCATGGATCAGCCCTCAGCCTGAGCGGCAACCGCTTCTTCGCGCGCCGCGTTGGGGATCGTCTCGCCGCTCTTGGCGACGCGAATCTTGTTGCCCTTGTCGTCCGTCTTGAACGAGACGCGGGTGCCTTTGCCAGTCTTGGGGTCGACCGGCATCACCTTGCAGGCGTGAATCGGGAGGGCCTTCTCGAAGATGCCACCCTGCTGGTTCTTCGGCGAGGGCTTCATGTGGCGCTTGACCACGTTGATGCCTTCGACGACGACCTTGTCGGCCTCGGCGAGGACGGCAGCGACCTTTCCGGTCTTGCCCTTGAACTTGCCACTGATGACGATGACCTCGTCACCCTTACGAAGACGCGCAGCCATCAGAGCACCTCGGGAGCGAGCGAAATGATCTTCATGAACTTCTTGCCGCGGAGCTCGCGAGCCACCGGTCCGAAGATGCGGGTGCCGACGGGCTCCAGCTGGGCGTTGATGAGAACGGCGCTGTTCTCGTCGAACTTGATGTAGCTCCCGTCGGGACGGGAGATTTCGCGGGCGGTGCGCACGACCACGGCCTTGGCCGTGTCGCCCTTCTTCACCTTGGTGCCGGGACCGGAGGTGGTCTCTTTGATGGCCACGACGATGACGTCGCCCACGCTCGCATACCGGCGACGGCTTCCGCCGATCACCTTGATGCACTGGACTCGTTTTGCCCCGGAGTTGTCGGCCACTTCCAGGACGGTTCGCATCTGAATCATGGCTTACTCCTGAACGAACTTCTTGATGAGCTTGGTCACCGTGAACCGCTTGTCGCGGGAGATCGGACGGTGCTCCTGGATCTCGACCTCGTCGCCAACCTTGTACTGGTTGGTCTCGTCGTGGGCCTTGAAGCGCGTCTTGGTGCGGACGTACTTCCCGTAGAGGGGGTCGCGGCGAGCGGTGACGCACTCGACGACGATGCTCTTGTGCATCTTGTCGGATACGACCTTGCCGACCATCTTGCGTCGGAAGCCATGCGCCTTCTGGGCGGAGGCGACGGCGGCGGACTTGGGGGTTTCTGCTTGGGTCGTCATGGCGCTCACTTCTTCTTCGTCTTCTTGGCCGGGGCTTCGGTGGCGGCCTTGGCCACCGGCTCGATGCCCAGCGACTTCTGCTTGAGGATCGTCTTCACCCGGGCGAGGGTCTTGCGGTTCTTGCCCAGGGTGCTCGTGTCGTCGAGACGGTTCGTGAAGTTCTTCATGCGAGCCTGGAAGGTGTCCTTGGCGAGGCTCTTCTCGAGCTCGGTGAGGTCTTCCACGCTGCGCTCACGCAGATCTTTGGCTTTCATTGCACGACTCCACGAACGAGGAACTTGTAGCCGACCGGAAGCTTGTGGCCCGCGAGGCGGAAGGCCTCACGCGCGGTGACTTCGTCGACGCCCGAGATCTCGTACATGACGCGACCGGGGAGGACGACGGCGGCCCAGAGCTCGACCGAGCCCTTGCCTCCACCCATACGTACTTCGAGCGGCTTCTTGGTGACCGGACGGTCGGGGAAGACGCGGATCCAGAGCTTGCCGGCGCGCTTGACGTGGCGGGTGATGGCCATACGAGCGGCTTCGATCTGACGCGAGGTGACGCGGCCGGGCTCGGAGGCCTGCATGCCGAAGTCGCCGAAGGCAACGTCGGAACCGCGCGAGGCGATGCCGCGGTTGTTGCCCTTCTGCATTTTGCGGAACTTGGTTCGCTTGGGGGAGAGCTGCATGTTCTATCTCGTGGGGGTCAGATCGAAAGGATCAGAGCGAACCCGGCTGCGGCCGACGGGTGCGGCGGGGGAGAACCTCGCCCTTGAAGATCCAGCACTTGATACCGATGATGCCGTACTTGGTACGGGCTTCGGCGAGGCCGAACTCGATGTCCGCGCGGAGGGTGTGCAGGGGCACGCGGCCTTCGCGGTAGGTCTCGACGCGGCTCATCTCGGCGCCGCCGAGGCGACCGGAGCAGCGGATGCGGATGCCCTTGGCGCCGAACTTCATGGCGGTGGACACGGCCTTCTTCATGGCGCGGCGGAAAGCCACGCGGCGCTCGAGCTGCGTGCCGACGTTCTCGGCGACGAGCTGGGCGGACGTCTCGGCCTTGCGGACCTCTTGGACGTCGATGAAGACTTCGTTGTCGGTGAACGACTGGACGCCGGGGAACAGGGGCTCGCCCTTGGCGGCGGTGCCGATGTTGCCGCTCTTGAGGATCTCGATGCCCTTGCCGCCCTTGCCGATGACCATGCCGGGGCGCGCGGTGAACACGATGACCTTGGCCTTGTTGGCCGCACGCTCGACCTCGACGCCCGCGATGTTCGCGTTCATCAGGTACTCTTTGACGGCGCGCTTGATGCGAATGTCCTCATGGAGCCACTTCGCGTAGTTCTTGTCCTCGTACCACTTGGAGTTCCAAGTCTTGATGACGCCGAGGCGGAAGCCGTACGGATGAACTTTCTGGCCCATTACTCTTTCGCTCCGAGAATGATCGTGATGTGGGAGAGACCCTTCTGAATCCGGGTCGCGCGACCCATGGCGCGGGGGCGCCAGCGTCGCATGTGCTTGTTGGGGGCCTTGTCGACGAAGGCGGTCTCGACGAAGAGGGAGTCGAGGTCGACCCCAGGCTTCGTGGTCTTCGCGTTGGCAACCGCGCTCTCCAGGACCTTCTTGAGGACCGGGGCGCCTGCCTTCTGCGTGAACTCGAGGAGCTGGAGCGCCTCGCCCGCGTGACGTCCGCGAACCAAGTTCACAATCATTCGAGCCTTCCGCGGGCTGATCCGCGCGAACCGGGCGATCGCCTTGCTGACCATTCGATGACCTTCTCAGTAAATGCCCGCTCGCAGGACGCCCCCTCTGGAATTGACCAGTGGGAACAGAAATTCGAGGTAGGGCTGTGTCTTTGGCCCCGTCGTACTCCCTCATCGGAGCATTTCCGAAGCGGGAGCCGTTACGGCAGACCGAAAACGCGGCATTCCAAGGGGCTAGGCCCCGAGGGAGGCGCACTATACGCGCCGAATTCCTGATGGCAAGGGAATTTCGGGAGCGCGTACGGGGCGTTATCGGCCAGGCCCCGATGTAGCACCCTTTCTCTTCGATCTTCCATGGAGTTGGGAGGCTCAGAGAAAAGCGCGCCGATTGCTCCTTTTCCTGCGGGCCGTGTAGATGTGGAGGCGTGAAAGCTTCGACTTCGACGCCGCGCGGCGGCAAGGGCGCTCTCGAGACGGCGATCCGCGAACGCGGTGTGGACGACGCCTCGCTCGCCTGCGCGCGGCACACGGTAGAGGTGCTCGGTTGCCCGCTCCTGGGGGCCCTGGTGGCCCGAGGCGCGCTCTCGGAGGACGACGCCGCGGCGGCCCTTGCGGAGGCGACCGGCCTCGCGGTGTGGAACGGCGACGTGGAGCTCGGGCTCCTCGGCCGGGCAACCCCGAAGTTCTGCCGCAACAGTCGCGTGGTGCCGGTGCGGGAGGACGAACAAGGCCGGGTGGTGTTCGCGACGGCGACCCCGGAGCAGCAAGACGTGGCGAGCGCGCTCGCGGTGGCGGTGGGCGCGGAGATCATCCTGGAGGTGGCGAGCCCGCAGGCCATCGTGCGGGGCCTGCAGCCCATTCACGCGATGGAGATGCCGTCCCTCGGGAGCGCCCTCGAGGCTCGGGAGAACGAGGATCCGCCGCCGGTGCGGCTGGCGAACCTCTTGCTCGGCAAGCTCGCGGTGGGGGAGATCACCGCAGCGCGGCTGCGGGTGGGCCCCGGAACCGAGCTCGTGGGTCGGGGGCCGGGAGGAACGTTCGATGTGCGGCTGCTGCCGGACGACAAGCTCGTAGCGCCGTTGCCCATGGAGCTCGGCGTGCGGCTCGCGCAAATGGCCGGGATGGAGCTGGCGCCGCAGATGGGGAGCATCGCGGTGCGCGGCCTGGTGGCCACCCACGGCGGCAAGGAGACGCACTTCGACGTGACCATCGGCGAGGTCGACGGGGGCTTCGCGGTGGTGGTGACGCCGGCGCTGGTACGGTCGATGTTCGTGAAGAGCGAGGAGGCGCTGCAGGCGTCGCTGATGGACGCTGCCAACGCCATCGACAGAGACGACTTTCGCACCGCCACCGAGCTGCTGGCCGGCGCCGAACGCATGGCGCTCGCCTTCGACGGGCCCGGCGGGCGGCTCGTGGCCACGGTGCACTGGGAGCGCGGACGCATGGCCGCCATGAGCGACGATCTGGTGGGGGCGGCACGGCACTTCGACGCCATGGCTGCGTGCCACGACCTCGGCGAGATGCAGGCGATCATGGCCA